>CAMWTX010000051.1 GCA_947177315.1 uncultured Bacteroidales bacterium
AGGTTGATAGTTCAAATGTTGATAGTAAAACTGCTTCTACGCGCAAGGTTGATAGTTCAAAGGTTGATAGTAAAAAATCTCATAATAAGCCGATTAAGCAAAAGGTTGATAGTTCAAAGGTTGACACTTCAAAGGTTGATAGTAAAAAATCTCATAATAAGCCAATTAGGCGCAAGGTTGATAGTTCAAAGGTTGATGGTAAAAAGCTGTCGTCAGAGATATTATATACTATTATCCTGAAGGCTTGTATAGATTTTAATTCTTTAGAAAATATTGCATATAAGGCGCAAAAGAGTTTGTCGTACCTAAAGAATAAAATAATTCCTGCTATGATTTCCGAAGGTTTGTTGGAGAGAGAATTTCCTGATATTCCCAATCATCCCAGACAACGGTATAGAGCTAAAAAGCAACACAAAAAATAGCCATGAACCTCAAAAAAGCAATCCTGCTACTTGTGTTGGCGCTCGTTCTCGGATGCCTGGCGGTACTGGTGTTCCCGGGCAACTATTATGTTCATCGGGCATTGTGGCATACCTATCCCAAGATAGACCAATATCCCATTTTCGACAACCGGGTGGTAAAGGCCGGCAATCCCGCGCCGATGCCCTTTGCACCGGGCGTGGCGGAACGCAAGGCCGACAGCGGTTTGGAAGAAGCCTTTGCCCGTTACGGCACGGTGGCTTTTTTGGTGCTCAAAGACGGTCGCATCGTTGCCGAACAATATTGGGACGACTATGGCCCCCGTTCCCACAGCAACTCGTTCTCGATGGCCAAAAGCATCGTTTCTCTACTGGTGGGCTGCGCCATGACCGACGGCTATATCAAAAGCGTGGATCAACCCGTTTCCGATTTCCTGCCCGAATGGGACTCTTTTAACGGAAAAACCCTTACCATCAAAGACTTGCTTACCATGAGCGCCGGTGTAAAATGGGACGAAAGTTCCACCTCGCTTTTTTCCACCACCACCGAAGCCTATTACGGCAGAGATTTGTGGCGCCTGGCCAAACGCGAAGTGTTAGTGACCACTCCCGGCGAGTATTTCAACTACCAGAGCGGCGTAACGCAGATACTGGCGTTCCTGCTCCAAAAAGCCACCGGCAAGCACATAGCCGATTACGCTTCCGAAAAGATTTGGACGCCCATTCAGGCAGAAGAAGACGCCCTTTGGAGCCTCGACCACAAGGACGGCATGGAAAAAGCCTACTGCTGCTTTAACAGCAACGCCCGCGATTTTGCCCGTTTAGGACAGTTGGTGTTGCAGAACGGCTACTGGAACACGCCCCAAGGCCGTCTCAGCGTGGTGGATTCGGCCTATGTAGCCCAGGCGACTACTCCCGCCACCTACCTCAAGGCCATTCTGCCTGATGGCAGAGAAGCCCCCTGTACGATGTACGGCTACCAGTTCTGGCTTATGGAATACCAAGGCCATGCCGTAAAGTATTTCCGTGGCATTCTTGGGCAATATATCATCGTGATACCCGACCTGAACACCGTAATCGTGCGCCTCGGGCATAAACGCGCCTCCGAATACAACGCCGAATGGGATTATCCGGTGGATATGGATATTTGGCTCGAAGCCGGGTTGCGCGTTACATTTTAAGGGGTAATCTGCTTCTTTTCTTTCGGTTGCGCGCACTCCGGTCACGTACTTAATACATGACCTCAGGCTTGCTTTCGGCGCATTGCATCTTACTTCTTAATGTGGTATGGCGCTGTGGGTAGGCTATTGTTTCACGAACAGAATCTGCCATGTTCCTGTTTTCTTGGAACCATTGCGTTTAAGCACAACATATTTTTCCATGGCTTTGCACTGGGAACGTATAAGGCTCGGCTTTACACTCAATACTGAAGCAATTTTCGAAAAAGAAATTGAAGGTTTTTCGGCAATCATTCTTAAGATAACCTTTTGCTGGTCAGACAAATTTATTTGCTCATTTATTTGCTCATTTATTTGCTCATTTATTTGCTCATTTATTTGCTCATTTATTTGCTCATTTACAAGATTCTCAATAGCCGGAACCCCTTCTTCCCCGTTGCGGCAGGGTATTTCCATCAGAAAAGAGGTTCTGTCTTCATCGGTAATGATTCTTGCTGGTGCGGATCCATTTTTTTCAAGTGAGTCCTGAATGGTAGGAATGCCGGTAGAACGTCCTTCGGTAAAATTCAATTCCTTTAAAAAATCACCGAGACGCCGGTTCCGGTATCTTCGGGATTTCAATCGGCGGGCTTGTTGAATGGCTTCCATGCTGATGGAGCGATCCGGTCCGGCAAAACTGAGTATACTTATCAAGTTTGGTTCAATGGTTATCTCCACCGGTTCTCGTTCCATATAATCCCGATGATACAAAGCGTTTACGATACTTTCTTCAAGAGCTTGATAAGGATAGTTGAACACGCGCATGGATTCCGCCCGGTCGTTCGGTTTAATGATGTGTTCTCGAATAACGAATGTCCGCATGTAGTTAAGGGTGGCCTGGATCATCTGTGGTATGGGGCCGGTAATTTTAGGAATCTCAAGCATATTGTTGGGATTCTTTTCGGCACCTTCTGGAAAAATAACGATATCGACCTGTGTATAGGGAAAAAATTTTTCCGGAGTTTTGCAAAACATCATTGCCGCAATATTCTTGAGCATCCTGTTTTCGGTGGAACCGACATATAAATCCATTTGTTCTAAGATGGCTTCCAGTGGCATGGAATGAAAGTCGGATGCCAATTTGCTTTTTACCGTTGTAAGATACTCCAGTACAAGAACGGGGGATATGTCTTCGATTTTTATATCCGGATTTCCCCGCTCGTCGAAAGGTGTACGGGAAACGGCATCCCGTAGTTCATCTAAGACCTCCCCCTTGGCTTCGATAGTGGTGCTTCCGGAACGGATATAGTGTTTGGATACACTTTTGGGGGATAAAACATTTTCCGCAACACTGTAAGGGCGGTTAACTCCGGAAGGAACCCATATTATCAGGATATTTTGATTGTCGATTTCTGCTATTTCGGTGCGAGGCAGGTAATATGGATAAATTTTGTTGTTGAAACCGACCATGTCTTTAAGGATGCCGTCTATATCTGACACATCCAATCCTCTTACCGGACGTTTGGCAACACCCTGATCTTCCTCTACGCCAACGAGAATATAACCTCCGCCCAGATTATCAAAATCATTGGCAAAAGCACAGATGGATCGATAAATCTTTTCAGGATTCCATCCTCGTTTAAACTCTATTCGGTTGGATTCGATTTTGTGCTTGGAAAGCAACTCCTCTATATTGACTGGTAATGCCATGATATGCAAAAGTAAAGAACTTATTTGATTTTTTCGTGGTATATTATCGTGATTCCCGACCTCAACACCGTTATCGTGCGCCTCGGGCATAAACGCGCCTCCGAATACAACGCCCAATGGGATTATCCGGTGGATATGGATATCTGGCTCGAAGCCGGGTTGCGTGTTGCGGATAACGTCCGAAAGTAAAATAACAATATTCCTTATTTTACTTTTAATGGTAAAAGTAAAATAGTGGAGATTCCCGAATGGATGAAACTTTATTGCCCGAAACTGAAATCAATCTTTTTGATTCGTATCTTGCTATTTTTGAAAAACGATAGTTATAAAAAGGAAAAGGCGGTTGAACTATGTTCACCGCCTTTTCCTTTTTTGGAGACTCAAAGTCGTCTTATTTTAAGTTGTTGCAATTCCAATATTCAGGCATGCCACCTTTCCATGGCAGTTTTTCAAAATCGGCACAAGCTTCTTTAGTTTGCCCTAAATTAAGTAAGGCTTTTCCTCTGTAGTCGTATGCAGCAATATTTTCTGAGTCTAATTCTATAGCTTTGGTGGCTAATTCCACAATCTTGTCATCTGGTGTATTCGCGTCTATTTGCAAAAGATAGGTGTCCGACATATTGGGATATTTGGCGATGATTTCTTGCCGCAAGGCATTTGCTTTTTGTGCATATGTAGCACTGTTGGCAGGATCTCCCATTTGCGCCTGTTGATAAATAGTCATTTCGCAATAGAGCAAGTGATATGGGTTGGCCTTCTTTTGTGAGGCTTTGAATTTTTCAAATTCATTTAAAGCTTGAGTGATTTTCCCTTCTGCCAAGAGTTTTTCAATGTGGGGAGGTGTGGGGATGCCGCGTTCGGAACGGTAATCGTCCTGAATAGTATCTGCGGCTGTGATTTGCATTGTTGTGTCGCTCACAGTTTCAACTACTTCTTTGGTGCTGCGGGATGCCGATTGGGCATGGGCGTATCCAAAACAAAGCAAGAGTACGCCACCCAATAAAAATTGTGCTAAAGTTTTCATATCTATTTGTTTTTTTAGTTTTTGATTAGTTGATGGAATTCCTTTGTTGGCGTTTCCTGTATTTTATTTCACCGCTGACGGCGGAAGCAAAACCATTGATTCCATCGGAAGGGAGTTCTGTAAAATCATTTTCAACACCCCCCATTTCTACCGTGCCCCCTTGCAAATCAATAAGCCACTTCCCGTTGAGTTTACGCAAGGGAAGTTTCCTTTCTGACCGATTGCAGGTATAGATATAATAAGCCACATGGGAGTTTTTAGAATCTTTTTCCAAGGTCTTGAATACGATATCGGGGGTTTCTTCCTTGGCGTAGGGGTTCAGTGCCATCATTTGCGCTTGTTCGGTAATGGCGTTGTGAGAGTTATCGCTACTGAGCCGTAAGGCTTTTTCAAAATCTAAATCCACATAATAAGCCTGTAAAAAGGCTTTTGCAGTGGAAGTGGCTTCTTTTTTGTCGTTGCCGCATGCCGTCATCAGTATGACCGCAACAGCCAACAGCAAAAACTTGCCTGTAAATCGCATGATAAAACGAAACATGGTCAATGTTGTTGATAAGCTACAAAGATACAACAAAGAAATGAATGTTTCGGAAAGAGGATGGCACTGAAAAAATTCCGACGTAAACAACGATGGTTGTCAGGATAATGAGGAATACTTGTTGATAAATTTTGTCGATAATTGAAAAATAGTTATCTTAGCCGTTTGTAAAAAATGTTTTCAACAAATTGTTGATAAGTAAAAACAATATAAATAAAGAGGTTATGAGAAGCAATAATCTTCTGAGACGTGTGTTTCGCACCGTCTTTGTTTGCGCCTTTGTTGGTATGCTTTCGGGTTTGACGAAGGCCAACAACATCCGTATCATAGGCAAACCAATCATTACGGATCAAGATACTGTAAAAAATACGGTCTTGATTAAGTTTGATATTGCTTGGGACAACAGTTGGAAAACCTCCAAGCCAGAAAATCATGATGCCGCTTGGATTTTTGTGAAATGTTGGGATGGTGAAAGTTGGAATCATGTCTATTTGGAAAAAGATGGAGCGGTTCCCGGAAGTACCAATGCGGCAGATGCGGTGAATAAAGGAACTGCTTATTCCGTTACCGATAGGGAAGGTAAAGTGAAGAATATGGCCATGGTGTTAGAACCGGGTTATTCGTATGCTTGGAAAAAGTGGCATTTGGATCCTACCGAAGATTCTGTACCGTGTGTTGTAGGATATTTTTTGTATCGTAAAAATTTTGGAGCAGGTCATGTGGTAGTACCGGGAATTACCTTTAAATGGAACTATGGGGATCAGGGATTTGTGGATGATGATGATTTAGTGGTGAAGGTGTTTGCTGTAGAGATGGTGTATGTTCCCAAAGGTCCCTATTATTTAGGAGGTAAAGGTACTGCTGCGTGGCAGCAAGGTTCGTTCACTACGAATGGCAATACTTTTGGAACCCCTATGGTGATTACATCAGAGGATGCGATTACTGTAGAAAAAAGTGAAAGTTCCTCTACCTTGTGGGCTGCGAATGATGCCATAGCTGCGGGCGTTATTCCTGATGAATACCCTAAAGGGTATCAGGCTTTTTACATTATGAAGTATGAAATGACCCAGCAAGCCTATTGTGAGTTTTTGAATACTTTGAACCAAGGCCAACAAGATGGACGTATTAATGGAGTTTTGGCGAATTTGGCTGTCAATGCTTGGGCATGGGGTGGTGATCTGTCCCCTTACAGAAATTGGATTAAGATAAAGCAAGCGGCTCCAGTAGCTATATTTGGTATGGATGCTAATAACAATAAAGTATTCGATGAAACGGATAAGGTGAAATATGATGATAGGGATACCTTGGTTCGTAATATAGATGGGCAGGATTTGGCAGTAAATTTTGTCTCGTTTTTTGATTTATTGTCTTATGCTGAATTTGCCGGTTTGCGTCCTATGACTGAACTGGAATATGAGAAAGCTTGTCGTGGACCTCGGGAACCGGTGAATGATGAATATGCGTGGGGAAGTGTAACTAAGGTAATGTTTGCTCTTTCTTGGAATACAAATGGTCAATGGGTAAACGGGAATGGTCGTTTCCTTGACCTAAATACAGGAACAGAGCATGTGGCTGATCAGTACAATGTGGGAATTACGGCAGGACGTTCATGGGGTGGTGGCGCTTGGTGGGATTGGTGGTCCAATTCTCATCCTGCAGTATTTCGGGTAGGAATTTTTGCTGATTCCATGTCCACAAGAGCTGCTGCGGGTGCAACTTTTTGGGGGGTAATGAATATGAGTGATAATACAGCGGAGATGTGTATTTCGGCTGTGGATGAAACGGGAAGAAAATTTATTGGCACTCATGGTTGTGGGCAGTTGGATGGTAATGGGATGGCAATCAATAAGGGATGGCATTTTGTTGATGTGGCAAGATATTACATTACACGAGGAATGAGTTCATTTTATTGGACTACAGGTCGTGGAACAGGTCCTAGAGATGGCAATGAAATTTATTACAACGATGGCCAAAATAGGTGGAATTATTGGGCAGGAATGATTTCGGCAAGATGGAGATGGAATCAGGGATATATTCCTTCACATCGAAATTATACCGAAGGCGGGGATAATAATTGTATGAAAGGTATTCGTTGTGTAAGAACAGATAAAGCCACAAGGTAGATATTGGATTTAATAACCGGTGGAAAGGTTGAGATGAAGTTTTGGCCTTTCTGCCGGGTTTCCCTAAGACGTATTTTATAAATACGGTGAAAGTTGAATAGAATTATCAATATATTCTGTTTTGGCGTTTTGTTGTTAAGTGTCTTTGGTAAGACAAACGCCAACAACATCCAGATAAGCACGGTGTCGGTAGAAGGTCGGGATACCGCACAAGGTACGGCTTTCGTGCAGTTTACCCTTTCTTGGGATCATTCCTGGAAAGACCGTCTGCACCGTAACTGGGATGCGGCCTGGGTTTTTGTCAAGGCCTATAACCCCAACGAACGGCTTTGGCGACATGTAAGCCTTACCCCTCCTACGGGTTCTCCCGTAGATAAACATTCGGCGAATTGTTTTATGGCCTTGCCGCACAGCATCGGTAAGGCCAATATACCGGTATGGAGCGAATTCGGTACATCGGTTACCGATTTCGGTACCACGATTTGTTCCGGTGTGTTTATTTACCGCAAGGATGTAGGCAATGGCAGCAATTTGGTAGAAGATATTCAGCTTCAGTTCAATTACCGCGATTATAACTTTACCGATGAAGATTTGATTCAGGTAGCCGTATTTGCCATAGAGATGGTATATATACCTGATAGGGAGTTTTTTATCGGAGACGGCACTTCGCCCAATGCCCTTTATGCCCAAGGCAAGAATTTGATTATCAAAACGAATGTACCTAACGGGCAACAGGCACTCATGGGCAAGGTTACCACCGAGAAAGGCTGGACCTACAACGGTACCCCGGTGCCCGATACCTTTCCGAAAGGGTACGGTGCGTTCTATATGATGAAGTATGAGATTTCCCAACATGCGTATGCCGACTTCCTGAACACCCTCGGTCCGGACCAACAGACCAACCGGACATCTTGCAATCCGTTTGCGGCCAAGGGTACGGTGGCCTTGGTGGCTCCCGGTTATACTTCCAATCCTTTGCAATATCGCAACTATGTGCGTATCAAGATTCCGGCCGAAGCCGAAACCGATGATTACGCGGCCAAGGGGGCTGTGTTCGGGCATAGTATAACGGGTGCCAATGTGGATTCGCTCTGGGATAGGGAAAGCAATGGCGGCAATATCGCCTGCAATTTCCTTTCGTGGGACGATGGACTGGCCTATTTGGACTGGTCTTGCCTGCGCCCGATGACCGAGATGGAATTCGAAAAGGCATGCCGTGGTCCGCAGTTTCTGCGCCGGGGCATGGCTTGGGGCGATCAGTATGGTGTGGCCGCTAACAGTTATGCCATTACCGATCCCGGTTTGGCTACCGAAATCAGTTCCTATCCGGCGGCCTGCTACTTGGAAACGGGCAAGGCTCCTTGGGTCATGCGGGTGGGGGCTTTTGCCAAAGACAGCACCATGCGTAACGAAGCGGGTGCCAGCTATTATGGAGTGATGGAATTGAGCGGTAATCTTTGGGAACGTTGCATCAATGTAAGTACCGAAGAAGGGCGCAGTTTTATTCCCCGTGAAGGCGATGGTGCCGTAAACGACATGACCGCCGATGCGGAAGTGGAAGATATGCTGACGGGAACTGTTTGCTGGCCGGCTGAAACAGGGGGCGGATTCCGGAGCTTTCAGGTTTCGAACCGTACTTGGGCGGAAGCCACCTATACCAATAACGCCAAAGAAGGCAAACGTACTCCCTGGTATGGTTTCCGGGGTTGCCGTTATCCTCCGGCGGGAACCACGTTTGATTTATAAAACAAGAGGTTTTGAAAACTTCTAATAGATTGGACATACGTAAATGGCTTATCGCCGGTTTTTGTTTGACCGGTGTCGCCATAGGCAGTGCCACCGTGGCGCGGCTCTCTTCTTTGCGTTCCGAAGAAAGCAGGGAAAGTGCCGTATTGGCGTTGTCTGAGTTGGCGATGTTGCCCAATCTGTATCCTGCGGCAAATCCTGTTGTCTATAACGGTGAACCGGTAGTGTATCCCCAAGATATGGCTTGGGAAATGTCTTTGTTGGAACAACCGGCATTCTTGGCGGATGTACCCTTGGAACCGCCGCTTCCGCCCCTTCCTGATGATGCTCCGATCTTTGCCGAACCGGATCCCAACATGGAAATGGCTCCTTTCCGTTTGGCAAGTAACGTTAAATGGAATGCTCAGGGAAATGTGAACGGGGGGAGCGGTATGGCTTCCGCTGTAAGTACGCTTCCTGAAACGGGGGCTCCTTATAAGGGCGGTATCGGCGAAGGAACATCGAATGCTAATAATGAGGTGATTTATAAGCCGGTCTATTTGGGAGGGATTGGCGATGGCCGTACTTCATCAGCGATGCCGATTATCTATAAACCCACTTATTTGGGTGGTATCGGCGACGGTCATCATTCATCGGCGATGCCGATAATTTATAAGCCCACTTATTTGGGTGGTATCGGTGATGGTCATCATTCATCGGCGATGCCGATTATCTATAAACCCACCTACTTGGGTGGCTTCGGCGACGGTCATCATAC
>CAMWTX010000052.1 GCA_947177315.1 uncultured Bacteroidales bacterium
TACACATCCCGGCTCAGGTTAACCGTCTGTTTGTCGGGATTGTAGTGGTCGCTCAACATGCCCGGAACACATTGCACACTCACATCGGTTATGCCGTGGTCACGCAGCATCTTTTCGGCCACGTCCTTGCCCGTCATGCCGTTGGGAAGCGGCACTTTGGAATACTTTTTAAACTTGTTCTTTACGTTCGCCTGCACGATCAGCCCCATGATCATCAGGCCGATAAAGATTAACCATGCCAGCGAGATGCCTCCCGTTCCTGTGGTCGATTGCAAGAGTATCATTTCTTTTGTTTTTTATTCGGTAACTATTCGGCTTTCCAAGTGGCCCCGTCCTTGCCGTCCATCACCACGATGCCGAGGTTCTTCAATTCGTCGCGGATCAGGTCGGAGGTGGCAAAATCTTTCTGCGCCTTGGCTTTGGCGCGTATATCGAGCAGGATAGACATGATGCCGTCCATCTTCTGCGCCGATTTGTCGCCGCTCTCGGCCATGCGCAAGCCCAGCACCTCTTCCACAAAATCGCGGTAGAGATTCCTCGCCGTTTCCACATCCTGCGCGGTAAAGGCAATCTTGTTGTCGGCGGCGGAGTTCACCATCTTCACCAAATCGAACAGGTGGGCAATCAGCACGGGCGTGTTGAAATCATCGTCCATGGCGGCCTGGCCCTTGGCGTAGAGTTCATCCAAGGCATCTTTGGCTCCCGATGCCGATGCCGGTTTGATCCGATCCAAAACCGGAAGCACCTGCATCAGCCTTTGCAGGCCTTTTTCCGCCGAAATCAAGGCTTCGTTGCCGAAATCCAGCGTGCTGCGGTAATGCGCCTGCAGAATAAAGAAACGGATGGTCATCGGGTCGTAAGCCTGGGTGAGGTTAGGATTATTGCCCGTAAAGAACTCTTCGAGCGTGATGAAGTTGCCCAACGACTTGCCCATCTTCTTGCCGTTGATCGTAATCATGTTGTTGTGCAGCCAGTATCGGCAGGGTTCCACCCCGAAAGCGGCGTTCGACTGGGCCACTTCCGCCTCGTGGTGGGGAAACATCAGGTCCATTCCGCCGCCGTGGATATCGAAAGGCTGCCCCAGATACTTGCGCGACATGGCCGTGCATTCGGTATGCCAGCCGGGAAATCCGTCGCTCCAGGGCGAGGGCCAGCGCATGATATGTTCGGGCTGCGCCTTTTTCCAGAGCGCAAAATCGGCCGGGTCGTGCTTTTCGTCCTGGGATGCCAGGTTATCGCGCGTGGTGGCCAGCAAATCTTCCAGAATCCTGCCCGAAATCTTGCCGTAGGCGAACTTCTGCCCGTATTTGCGCACGTCGAAATACACCGAGCCGTTCTCAACGTATGCCATGCCGGAATCCAGAATCTTCTTAATCAGCTCTATCTGTTCGATGATATGCCCCGAAGCCAGAGGTTCGATACTGGGGCGTTCCACTCCCAGCATATCCATAAACGCATGGTAGCGGTTGGTGTAATACTGCGCCACTTCCATCGGTTCAAGCTGTTCCAGACGGGCTTTCTTGGCTATCTTGTCTTCCCCTTCGTCGGCATCGTGTTCCAAATGCCCCACATCGGTAATGTTGCGCACATAACGAACCTTGTAACCGAGATATTTGAGATAGCGGAAAACAATATCGAAAGTAACCGCCGAACGGGCATGGCCCAAATGCGGGTCGCCATATACGGTAGGCCCGCAGACATACATTCCCACTTGAGGCGAATGCAGCGGTTCAAAGGCTTCTTTCTTGCGCGATACCGTGTTGGTAACGCACAGATGATGTTGACGGATTTTTGTTTCCTTTTCCATTTCTTATTCTTTTTCTGCCGGCTTTCCGGCAAACACGCATACTTGTTTCAACGGGAGCGCCGAGGCAAGCATTCCCACGGCCAATCCCACACACAGCACCAACAGCAAATCGCCCGGCTGCCAATACACCGGATAGGCATCGGTGATATAATTGCCCGAACCGCCGCCCAGCTTGACCCAACCGAACTTCTGTTGCCCGAAAGCCAGCAGGCTTCCCGCCAACAGCCCCGAAAGCGTTCCCCAAACACACACCAGCAGACCATTAAAGAAAAATAGTTTCCGCAGACGGCCGTTTTCCAGCCCCATGCCCGACAGAATGGCGATATCCCGGCGCTTTTCGTACATCAGCAGCATCTGGTCGGCCACCATGGTAAAGGTGGCAATCAGCATCACAAACGCAAAAACGGCTATCACAATCAGTTTTTCGGCTTTCATGCTCTTGAAAAGTGTCTGTTGCTGTTCCATGCGGTCCTTTACCGTAAAACCCTCGCCCAAAGAAGCCCGCAGGCTCTTTTTCACGTCCTTGATCCGGTGTCCCGGCGATACTTTCAACTCGATGGAGGAAAGGGCGTTTTGGGAATGGAACATCTGCCGCGCAAAACCGATATGGCAGAACACATAGCGGTTGTCGTATTCGGGAATGGAACTGAAAAGCCCCGACGGATACAGGGGAAAGGAACTGATGGCCTGCTGCATGGCAAAAGGATTGTCGAGCAGACTGCCATCCACGGCATACAGCAGGCAGGCTTCGGCACGGGTAGGCGGAATCTGCAGCTGGTCGTAAACCCCTCCGCCCATCACGGCAAAGGCGGCGTAATCGTTGTAGTCCAAATCGTAGGAACCCGAATAAATCTGTTCGACGATGCCCGAAACATGTCCATAAAGCGAATCCACGCCTTTTAACTGCACCATAACGTTCTGATCGCCATAGGCCAGCAAGGCCTGATCTTCGAGCACGCCCGAAACCGCCTGCACACCGGACGTCTGCGCCACTTGGCGCAACAAGCCGTTTTCCTCAAAATACTTGCCTTTGACGGCCTCTATCTTGAGGTCGGCGTCCATGCTCCCGAAACGGTCGGCAACAAAGCGGTTCATGCCGTTCATCACCGACAGGATAAGTATCATCGCCGCCGTGCTCACCGCAATGCCCAGCACCGCCACCCGGCCGATAACGGTAACGAGGGGCGATTTCTTGGCCGAAAAATAACGTCTTGCTATAAAAACCGGCAGGTTCACGGCTGTGCTTTAATCTTTTATTGCGCCAACAGGGCTTCGATGCGTTCCACCCTGTCTAAGGAATCGTCGATAAAAAACTCCAGGCGGGGTACGATGCGCAGCTGTTTGCCCACCTTCTGCCCTAGAAGCCCCCTGATTTCGGAGGTCTTTCCCTTTATTTTCTTAAGCGTGGATGCCTTGTCGTTGTCGGGAAACAGGCTCAGGTTGACCCGCGCCACGCTCAAATCGGGCGTCATGCGTACAAAAGTAACCGTCATCATGATGCCCGGAAAATAAGGCTGCATATCGAGCCTGAATATCTCTCCCAACTCTTTTTGCAAGAGCCGGTTCACTTTTTGTTGCCTGTTTGTGTCCATAATTACAAATATACACTAAATTGCCCAGAAACACGCCTTAAAAGCAAAAGCCCCTTGATAATCGACAACTATCAAGAGGCTTTTCTATCTGTGCCCAAAACAAGACTCGAACTTGCACTTCATTGCTGAAACTAGTCCCTGAAACTAGCGCGTCTACCAATTCCGCCACTTGGGCTTTCGCGAAACCTTATCGCGAAGTTTCATGTGCCCGGAACAAGACTCGAACTTGCACGTCGAAACCGACACTACCCCCTCAAAGTAGCGCGTCTACCAATTCCGCCATCTGGGCAACGGGGTTGCAAAGATAGTGCTTTTTAACAAAACTGCAAACCGCCACCCTATTTCTGTGAGGAAAATTCTTTAACTTTACCCCATGTTATCCACCCTACAAATCCCTCCCTTTTTGGAAAAAGGCGCAAAAGTGGCGCTGGTTTCCCCTGCCGGTTGCATCGAACCCGCTTGCGTGGAACGCGGCTTGAGCGTGCTCAAGTCGTGGGGGCTGCAAGTGGAGGTAGGCGCCAACGTGCTCAAGAATTTCGGCCCGTTTGCCGGAACCGATGCCGAACGCCTCTCCGACCTGCAGGCCGCCCTGGACAATCCCGAAATCCGCGCCGTTATCTGCACCCGCGGCGGCTACGGCTCGGTTCGCCTCATAGACCGCCTCGACTTTACGGCCTTTTTGCAACATCCCAAATGGATTGTGGGGTTCAGCGACATCACCGTACTGCACTCCCATCTGCAGCAGAACTTAGGCGTGGCATCCCTGCATTCGTGCATGCCGCAAACCTACCCTACCCCCGAAGACCCCGACTATCCGTTTTCCGTAGGTTCGCTCAAGAAAGCCCTTTTTGGAGAAAGCCTCGTGCACCGCTTCCGCAACCAATGCCTCAACCGCCCCGGAAGCGCTACCGCACCCCTTATCGGCGGAAACCTTTCCATTCTGTACAGTCTGCGCGGAACCGCCACCGACATAGACCCCACGGGCAAGATTCTCTTTATCGAAGACCTGGACGAGTTCGACTACCATATAGACCGCATGATGATGAACCTGGAACGGGGCGGATGGTTTGAACGCATCGCCGGCCTGATTGTGGGCACGTTCACACAGATAAAGAAAGGAGCGCACCCCTATACGCGCGACGTATGGGAAATCATCGGCAGTTACGCCGCGCCCTATGCTTATCCCGTCTGCTACGGATTCCCGGCAGGACACGTGCCCTACAACCGCGCCCTGTATATGGGCATCCCTGCCTGCCTCGAAGTGGAAAACTCGGCACAGACCCCATCACAACTCTCATTCCTGCTTTAAGATGAACACCGGCAAACCTTGCTTTCCTCCCCGAAACGAAAAGGAACTGGAACTGTATTCGAGCGCGTCCAGCCTTTCCGATATGGAAATCTTTATTTTTCCCGAACTGATGTACGCCCTGGTGCTGGCCAACATCATGTCGCCCGTCCTTTGGAAATGGCGAAAAGAAAAATGGTTCGAGAATATTGAGAAGAAATCGCTCAACTACAAGATAAACCGCATCAAGCAATATGTGATGGACCACTATGTTTTCAACCTCGACCTGGAAACATGGGGTCTGACCACGAAAGACAAGGAACTGGCCCGTTTCAAAGAATTTATCGACCCTGCCGCATTGGCGCAGTCGAACGCGCTTTTCGGCTACGAAGGCGATAAATATTACTACGATGTGGATATACGCCGGCATTTCGGTCTGGACAAATACGATGCCGACATCGTGCCTTACTGGAAAACCGAAACGGTGGAAGCCATGGATGCCTTCCGCTTTAAAGACGGCTACGCCACCGGCGCGGGCGAATGCGTGTCTCTGTCGGCGCTCTATGTGGCGGCGCTGTTCGTGGTGGGGCGCATTCCGCTCGACAACATCTTTATGATCGCCACCCCGCTCCACTCACAGAATTTCATTGCCGAAAAAGACGGCTTCATCACCAACAACCGCCGTATCGTTACCAAAAAGATGTGGTACAACGGCACCGAACTGTCGGCCAAGGCCAGGCGGAGCATCGAAAACGAGCGCATTACGATTGTGTCTCACCTGAGCGGCGTGGTTCACACGTTCTATAAGGAAGCCTGCATGAACCCCGAGAGGTTCGACCATTTCAAGCGGAATTTCCGCGATTATCTGGAAGCCGGCATCAACTTCGAGTACTTTGCCAATTTCCTTTACAGCCGCGAATGTTATTGGAACTGTTTCCAATACCGCCATATCCGCAACGGGCGCGAATGCTACATTCCGCTCAACTGCATCTTCAACACCCAGCGTTCCAGCAAGAACCGCTTCGACAACGAAAGCCGCCAGGCCTTGCTCGAAGAAATGGACAGCCAGTGTTTCTCGCTCTCGCCCATCCAAGACCGCATCCTCATCAACGGGATAGAAGATTACCTGGCCGCGCATCCCGACCAAAGTTTTGAAAGCCATACCGGATTCTTTTCCCAAATCCTGCAAGGGCAATGCTGCGTGGACAAGCAGAAGATGATTGAGGAACTGGGCGCGTTCCTCAAGATTACGCCCCGTTTGCCGGATGCCGCCCAAAAAGAGTTCGTTTCCTATCCCGAATTAAAGGTAACGCCCGACCAGGAGCGCGAAGAAATCTGCCGATACCTGCATCAGGAAGCCCAAAACGGGCACTCCCTGGCCATTCTGAGCCTTTATGCGTGGCGCGATATGGAGCATACCGACTGGAGCCCCTTTATCAAGGCCGCCATCGAGCGCAACCCCGTGTGCTGTCTGGGGGCAGGCGAACTTTCGGCGGAAGCCTTGGCGCAACTACTGGAGAACTTTCCCAACCAATCCATTTACGAGGGCAACCGCCTGGCACAGCCCGACGAAGTGTGGAACTTCCAACGGGGCGACGGCATCGAAAAAGCCCTCCTGCTGTTCGATATCCTTAAGTTCCGGAATCCCGGCCTGCAAGGACAACTCGAAATCAAAGGCGCGGACGTGGAACTGAGCGTGCACGAAAACGGAAAGAACCCCGCCTCTTGGCGTTTCGTTTCCGAAAAACAGCTCGAAAAGTCGCTTTCCTTGTAGGCGTTCAGGCTTCTGCACTCGATTTTGCATCTTCAACGAAGTTGAGTTATCTTTGCCGCTTTGCTCCGTTATACGGTAACGGTGTGGTTGATAAGTAAAAAAACAAAAAACACATCAACAATATGAAAAAACTGTGCCTGGTTCCCCTCGCCGCCCTGCTGGTATGGGGAATGTCTTGCAAACCCAAACAAGTGGAAAACATGCAATCACTGGATTTGTCCAATTTGGACACCACGGTCAACCCCAAGCAGAACTTTTACCAATATGCCTGCGGCGGCTGGATGGAAAGCCATCCGCTTACCGGCGAATACTCGCGCTACGGCGCTTTCGACAAACTGGCGGAAGACAACCAGGAACAGATCAAGACCCTGATTGAATCCTTGGCCGCCAACGTAAAGGGTTCCAAAGGCGAAGCCTACCAGATCGGAACGCTCTTCAACATCGCCATGGACTCCGCCAAACGCAACGCCCAGGGCATGGAACCGATTAAGGAAGACCTTGCCGCCGTTGCCGCGCTAAACAACAAGGAAGAAGCCTTTGACCTCATGTGCCGCATGCACCTGAACGTGGCCAATCCTTTCTTTGCCTTCTACGTGGCTTCCGACCCGGGCAACAGCAAGGAAAACCTGTTTCAGTTCTACCAGTCCGGAACCGGCCTGCCCGACCGCGACTACTACTTGAACGAAGAACACAAGGCCATTTTCGAAGCCTATCAAAAACACATGCAGCGCATGTTTGAACTCTGCGGTTTTTCGCAGGAAGAAGCCGCCGCCAAGACCCAAAAGGTGATTGAACTCGAAAAGGCGTTGGCAAAGGTTCAGTACGACCGCGTTTCCTTGCGCGACCCGCATCTGAGCTACAACAAGATGACGGTGGATGAATTTCAGAAACTCGTTCCCGAAATCGACTGGAAAGCCTATCTCAAGAACATCGCTCCCAAGCACGAAATCAACGAACTCTCGGCTGGACAGGTAGATTTTATGAAAGGCATGGGCAAAATCTATGCGAACACCGACCTGGAAACGATGAAGGCCTACTTTGAATGGAACATCATCAACGCCGCCGCCTCCAATCTGAGCGACGAACTCAACCAGGCCAACTTCGACTTCTACGGCAAAGTGATGTCGGGGCAGACCGAAATGAAACCCCGTTGGAAACGCTGCGTAAGCGCCGTAAACAACATGTTGGGCGAAGCCGTGGGCAAACTGTACGTTGAAAAATATTTCCCTGCCTCCGCCAAGCAACGCATCACCAAACTGGTGGATAACATCCGTTTCGCCATGGGTGAACGCATGGCCGCCAACACCTGGATGAGCGACGAAACCAAAGCCAAAGGCCAGGAAAAACTGGATGCCATTCTGGTAAAGGTGGGCTATCCCGACAAATGGAGAAGCTACGCCGATCTGGAAATCAAAGACGACAGCTATTGGAACAACGTAAAACGCTACGCCCTGTTTGAAACCAACTACATGCTCGACAAACTGGGCCAGCCGGTTGACCGCGACGAATGGCAGATGACCCCGCAGATTGTAAACGCTTACTACAACCCCACCACCAACGAAATCTGCTTCCCGGCCGCCATCCTGCAACCTCCCTTCTTCTATGCCACGGGCGACGACGCCATCAACTACGGCGGTATCGGCGTGGTGATCGCGCACGAACTCTCGCACGGTTTCGACGACAAAGGCCGTCTTTTCGACAAGGAAGGCAACCTCAACGACTGGTGGCAGGAACAGGACGCCCAGAACTTCGACGCCCGCGCCCAGCTCTTGGTTGACCACTTCAACAACATCGAAGTGTTCCCCGGCATCATGGCCAACGGTTCGCTCACTTTGGGCGAAAACATTGCCGACAACGGCGGTCTGAACGTTTCTTTCGCCGCCCTCCAGAAAGCCTTGCAGGAAAAACCCGAAGGCGATATCGACGGCTTTACGCCCGCCCAGCGTTTCTTCCTTTCGTACGCCACGCTGTGGGCTTCGAACATCCGCGATGAAGAAATCAAACGCCTCACGATGCTCGACGTTCACTCTTTGGGCAAATGGCGTGTCAACGGAACGTTGCCTCACGTAGATGCTTTCCTGGAAGCCTTCGACATTCAGGAAGGCGACCCCATGTGGCTCGCTCCCGAAAAACGCGCCCACATCTGGTAGGCTTCTTGTATTCTATAGCAAAAAGCGGATGCTGAAATTTCAGCATCCGCTTTTTTTTGTCATTTCGTTTTTTATTGCGAACTTTGCGTTACGAAATTTTCGTAACGAGATTTTCGTAACGAAATTTTCGCAATAGAAAAAAAACGCCTTATGGAAATCTTCAATCCTTTTTTGATTTCGGGATACCTCGGCCCCGAATACTTCTGCGACCGCAAGCAGGAAACAAACAACCTGATGAAGGCGCTCAAAAATGGAAGAAACGTAACCTTGTTGGCGCCCAGAAGAATGGGAAAGACAGGCCTCATAAAACACGTGTTGCATCAAGCAAAGAGCCAAAACGCAGATTTGCAGACATTCTATATCGACATTTATTCCACCGGCAATCTCAACGACTTTGCCAAACTGTTTGCCTCCACCGTATTGGGAGAATTGGATTCGGCTCCCAAGAAAATATGGAAGAAAGTGGGCAATTTCATTAAAAGCTTCCGTCCCACCATGAGCATCAACGAATTGACAGGATTGCCGCAAGTATCGGTAGAAATGAATCCGGGAATGGAAGAAAACAGCCTGAAGGAAATTTTCGAATACCTGAAAGCTTCCGGAAAAACCTGCTACATCGCTTTTGATGAATTCCAACAGATTGCCGAATATCCCGAAACTGGTGTGGAAGCGCTATTGCGCTCTTATATCCAATTTATTCCCAACGTACATTTTATCTTTTCCGGCAGCAAACAGCATGTAATGCAAGAAATGTTCCTATCGGCCAAGAAACCCTTTTATCAGAGCACGCAGTCGATGGTGATAGACCGTATAGAACAAGATACCTATTACAAT
>CAMWTX010000053.1 GCA_947177315.1 uncultured Bacteroidales bacterium
CTTGATGATGTCTTCCTCGCAATAGAAAGCGATGCACTTGCCCTCGCCCCCGTCCCGTCCGGCGCGCCCCGTTTCCTGATAGTAACCTTCCAGACTCTTGGGCATGTCGTAATGTATCACAAAACGCACGTCGGGCTTGTCGATTCCCATGCCGAACGCGATGGTGGCCACAATCACGTCCACTTCTTCCATAAGGAACTTGTCTTGGTTGGTGGTGCGGGTGTTGGAATCCAAACCTGCATGGTAGGGCAAGGCACGGATGCCGTTGGCGCAGAGCACCTCGGCGAATTCCTCCACTTTCTTGCGGCTCAGGCAATAGATGATGCCCGATTTGCCGCTGTTGTCGCGGATAAACTTAACGATGTCGCGGTCCACGTTCTTCGTCTTGGGTCTTACCTCATAATAGAGGTTCTGCCGGTTGAAAGACGAGATATAGACCGAAGCGTCCGCCATTCCCAGATTCTTCTGTATGTCTTTCTGCACCTTGGGCGTGGCCGTGGCCGTGAGCGCCATCACGGGAACCTGCTGCCCTATCTGGTCGATGATAGGCCTTATGCGGCGGTATTCGGGTCTGAAATCATGCCCCCACTCGGAAATGCAGTGCGCTTCGTCGATGGCGTAAAGCGATATGTGGAGGGTCTTGAAGAACTCCACGTTTTCGTCTTTGGTAAGGGTTTCCGGCGCCACATACAGCAATTTGGTCTTGCCGGCCACCAAGTCTTCCTTTACCTGCTTCATTTCCGCCTTGGTAAGGGAGGAGTTCAGGTAATGGGCAATCTCGGAAGTGCTGCCGAAATTACGCACGGCATCCACCTGGTTTTTCATCAACGCGATAAGCGGAGAAATGATGATGGCCGTTCCGGGCAGTATCAATGCCGGAAGCTGGTAGCAAAGCGACTTGCCGCCTCCGGTGGGCATAATGACAAATGTATCTCTCCCCGACAGAACGTTCCGTATCACCGCTTCCTGGTTTCCTTTGAAACGGCCGAAACCGAACACACGCAACAACTCCTGGCGGAGAAACTCACTGTCGTATTCCATGACAATTCGGGTCTAAGAAAAATGTTTACTTTTGTGCGGCGCTTGCGCTGCACAATACCAAAGATACAATTTTTTTGCTGAAATAAAAACCTCCCATGATACTCCGCACCCAAGACATCGTAAAGATTTACAAGCAACGCACCGTGGTTGACCACGTTTCCATCGAGGTGAAACAAGGCGAAATCGTTGGCTTGTTAGGCCCTAACGGTGCCGGAAAGACCACTTCTTTCTATATTATGGTGGGGTTGATAAAAGCCCTTTCCGGAAAAGTTTTTCTGGACGACACCGACATTACCCGCCTGCCCATGTATAAAAGGGCGCAGCTGGGCGTGGGCTACCTCGCGCAGGAAGCCTCCGTTTTCAGGCACATGAGCGTGGAAGACAACATCACCTCCATTCTGGAATTCATCGAGAAAGACCCTGCCGTGCGCAAGCAACGTCTGGAAGAGCTGTTGAACGAGTTCGGCATCGCGCACGTGCGCAAGACCAAAGGCATCAGCCTTTCGGGAGGCGAAAGAAGACGCACCGAGATAGCGCGCGCCTTGGCTGCCAACCCCAAATTCATTCTTTTGGATGAACCTTTTGCCGGCATCGACCCTCTGGCGGTGGAAGACATCAAGAAAATCGTGCTGCAGCTCAAGCAGAAGAACATCGGCATTCTGATTACCGACCACAACGCGCAGGAAACCCTTTCCATCACCGACCGTTCCTACCTGCTCTACAGCGGAAAAATCCTCAAGTCCGGTTCTTCCAAAGATTTGGCGACCGACCCCGAAGTACGCGAGAAATACCTCGGCAAAGACTTCGAATTGAAAGAAATACGGTAGTTTTGATTACCCTGAAAAAGAATGAGGCGAAAAACCGGTGGAAACACAGGTTCTTCGCCTCATTTCGTTTAAGGAAAATTATCTTTAGAACTTACAGCCTACCGTAAGCGTGCATAAAACTTTCGACATGTTCAACCGGGCAGGCTGCACCAAAGGCGATCCGTCTTCCGACACAAGGTAATAGAAATTGTCGAGACGCTTGCCCACATTCGCCATGATGCCAAAATCAACTGTCCAACGCCCCAGATTCCAACCAATTCCGCCCGTAACCGTATGGTCCGACCAATTCCTTTCCAAAACCTCGTTCTTATACGGACAAGACTGCCAGATATAACCGACACGAAGGCTCATCACGCTGAGCCTCCATTCGGTTCCAACCCTCAGGACACCCGCCAGACGGTAGTTGTCGCGCACGATATTCTGAATATACTGGTTGTAGTCGATATCGTCGTCCACATCCATGCGCATATGGCGGTAGTCGATAATCTCTCCCTCCACGGCAATGGCACCGAAGTTCTTAATCAGGAAGGCCGTGCTTAAAATGCCCTTCATCGGAGAAGACAGGCCGTAACGGTCTTCGTATCCACTGTGCACCGCATTGGGCAGCACGTCGTTGTTCGCCAAGACATACTGCATATCGGTAATCAGATCCATATCCGATTTTTCCTTGAGATTGAAATAGGTAGGCGTATGGAAAGCCAATCCAATCCGGAAGAAATGCACCGGTTTGACAATCAAACCCAACTTAAGGTTAATCCCCGCGCCGCTTACATCCATGCGGTTCTTTACCTGATAGGAACGGAAGTTGAATGGAAGCGGCAGGACTGCCGTGTTGGATTCCTCGATAAGGCTTTTTTGGGTGTAATTGACGATAGGCACACCCAAGGTAATCCCAAAGAACACCTTGTTGACCAATTGCCCCCCGAAAGTAAATGCCATTTCGGTGATATTGCCCCATTCCTGCAGGATATGTTTCTGCTGCAAGCCTTTGCCGAGAAAACTTTCGTAGGTGTAGTTCAAAGTGTCCAGATAATCCAGCAAGCCCGTCTGATAGGCCAGGTTGCCGACATGGGCTACATCGGCATGCTGCACGGCAAAATCGTAGCCGGCACTGCGGGCAGCCACATCCTGCATATAGGAAGACTGGTTGTTGATGCCCCTTACATACACGTTGTTGTTGAAATCCTTGAGCCGGTTGGCACCGAAACCAAAATGCAGGTTCCAGAAATTGCCTCCTTCCCGGCTTCCGTTCTTGATACAGAACACGCCGCCGCCCTGCGGCATATTGACCCGTGTCTTTTCAAAATCGTTCTTCTGATTGTAATAATCGGAAAAGTTGCCTTGCGTAACCGTTCCCAGGCTGAGCGATATTTCATGGCGTGTATAAAAACCGATGCCCGCCGGATTGGTGCTGAGGGTCGTGAAGTTAGCCCCCAATGCGCTGAAAGCGCCGCCCATGGCGTTATACCGCGCCGTTCCCACCGGATTGAGCATTGAATAACGCAACAAATCGGCATCGTCCTGGGCAAAAAGGCTGCCGCCCGCGCCCAATAGGGCAAAGGATATAAGGATATGTTTTATTCTGTTCATGGCCTGATTTTTACAAATTTAACAATACTACCGGGTGCGTCTTGTGGAGGAACCCGAAGAGGACGAACCCGAAGAACGATACGAAGAGGAGCCCGAAGAACGGTAGGAAGAGGAACTCGAACTGCTGCGCGGCGAAGAAACGGAAGTGCTGCGCGCGGAGGTGGAAGTGGAACGCGCGGGAGCGGTGGTGCTGGAACGCGGGCTGTTGTTGTAGCGCGGGCTCACATACGAGGAATTGCTGTGGCCGCGGTCATACACTGGCGTGTTGTACTGGCGGGGCTGCGACTGTTCGCGAGTGCGCGGGTTGGACGGTTGGTTTTGTCCGGCAGGGTTAGGCTGCGAAGGACGCACGTACTGCGTGCCACGCCCGGGTTGCTGCTGTGTGGTTGTGGTGCGCTGCGGCGTGCCGGTGGCGGCAGGATTGGCGGTCGTGCCGGAACGCCGGGTGGGCTGATTGGGCTGCACGGGCGTGGAAGGACGCGAGGGCAACTGAACGCTTTCTTTGGTGGCCAGACGGTTGGAAACATTTTCCATCATCGCGGAAGGAGTGGCCGAAACACGGCGGGTCGGCACCACGGCGGCAGTGCCGGTGCGGTTTTCCGAACCGGAAGCCGGAGCGGACACAACATTGGTTGAACCTACGGCGTGTTCATACCTTTCGGCAAAAGTGCGGCGGGAAGCGGAAGGCAAAGAGGGCGTGGAACCCGTAGAGGAAGAAGCCATCGTGCCGGCCGAAACACGGCGCGCCGAAGAGGACGCTACCGAAGGATTGGTAAGGGAACTGCCACGCGCTCGGCGACCGTAGTAACTCTGCGTATAGGTGTTCCTGTCGTAAGGATTGTAGCAGTAGTCGTAGCTGTTGCCGTAGCGACCGTCCCAATAGCCATCCCAATAACCGTTCCAATAGCCATTGTGGTAGCCATGATGATAACCGTGGTGATAGCCATGCCCGTAGTTCCAGGAATAAGGCCAGCAGGAATAATAGCTTCCGCAGCCCCAGTAACCGCCCCAACCATAACTGAAGGCGAAAGGCCCGTAGCTGAATCCCAGATACCAGCCCGGCCTGTAATACGTATAGCGCGGATACCACCAGTCGTAACCGAGGTAGATGCTCGTACCGTAATTGTACGGATTGTAATCGTACCAATAGGAATTGGTGTAGTAATCGGAATAATAGTCGTTGCTTACGAAATCATTGTTCTGGAAACGGCGCAGGCGCGAGGAATATTCGTAATCGTAATAATTGTCGTAATCGAAGGTGTCGGAAGAAGTTTCCGTGTCGCTGTAAGAATAGGAATTGTCCGCCACCGTTTCCTGCGGTTGGTTGCCGGATTGTTTCCACTGCCTTTCCAGCCGTTGACGGCGTTCCTGTTCCCGGGTGGGCATATTGCCGTAAACATCGTCGGCGGCCACCATGAAAGTGGTTCCGCAGGAGGTGAACAAGGCAGACATGGCCAGCGTTGCCATGACAACGAGCAGGTTTTTGTTTTTCAATGCCAACATAGATACTCCTTTCTGCATTATTGAAATACTTCGTCTCGGCATAGTCAACTTGAAAGCTCACTTTCAGTTGCCTCTGCTCTCGACTTTTTGTATTTTTAACTTCATTGAAAATACTTCGTCTCGGCATAGCCAACTTGAAAGCTCACTTTCAGTTGCCTCTGCTCTCGACTTTTTGTATTTTTGCCCCGATTCAAAAGGGGGCGGTTGCCTCTTATTACAATAACCGTACCAAAGTAGAAAAAAATGGCTAAAGATTTCTCTACCAGAGCTGAAAGTTATTCGGAATGGTATAACGAACTGGTGACCCGCGCCGATTTGGCCGAACAGTCTGCCGTGCGTGGTTGCATGGTTATAAAACCTTATGGCTATGCCATTTGGGAAAAAATGCAACGTACCCTGGACCAGATGTTCAAGGATACCGGACACCAAAACGCCTATTTTCCCCTGTTCATACCCAAGTCTTTCCTGAGCCGCGAAGCCGACCACGTGGAAGGTTTCGCCAAGGAATGCGCGGTGGTTACCCACTACCGCCTCAAGGCCAATCCCGACGGCAGCGGCGTAACGGTTGACCCCGCCGCCAAGCTGGAAGAAGAACTTATCGTGCGTCCCACGTCCGAAACCATTATATGGAACACCTATAAAGGCTGGATCCAGTCTTACCGCGACCTGCCCATTCTGGTGAACCAATGGGCCAACGTGGTGCGCTGGGAAATGCGCACCCGATTGTTCCTGCGTACCGCCGAATTCCTGTGGCAGGAAGGGCACACCGCCCACGCCACCAAGGAAGAAGCGCAGGAAGAAGCACGCCGGATGCTGGACGTATATGCCGATTTTGCCCAGAACTTCATGGCCATGCCCGTTATCAAGGGAGTCAAGACCGCCAACGAACGCTTTGCCGGTGCGCTGGAAACCTATTGCATCGAGTCGATGATGCAGGACGGAAAGGCCTTGCAGGCCGGTACTTCCCACTTTTTGGGGCAGAACTTCGCCAAGGCTTTCGACGTTACCTTCCTGAACAAAGAAAATAAACTGGAATACGTATGGGCTTCGTCCTGGGGCGTTTCCACCCGTCTGATGGGCGCGCTTATCATGACCCACTCCGACGACAACGGCCTGGTGCTGCCGCCCAAGCTGGCGCCCATCCAGGTGGCCATCGTACCCATCTACAAGAATGCCGAGCAACTGGCGCAGATTTCGGAAGCCGCCCTTAAAATCAAGGCGGAACTCCAGGCCAAGGGCATCAGCGTTAAATACGACGATGACGACAAGCAGAAACCGGGCTGGAAATTCAACGAATACGAATTCAAGGGCGTTCCGGTGCGTATCGCCATCGGTCCGCGCGACATGGAAAACGGCACGGCGGAAATATGCCGTCGCGACACGCTCGAAAAATCAATCCATAACCAAGCCGAAATAGGCACGCTCGTACCCGCTTTGCTCGATCAGATACAGCAGAGCCTGTTTGACCGCGCCCTCAAGCACCGCCTGGACAACACCGTAAAAGTGGACAACTGGGAAGATTTCAAGGTGCAGATAGAACAAGGCAAGTTTATCCTGGCTCACTGGGACGGCACCACCGAAACCGAAGTGAAGATCAAGGAAGAAACCAAGGCCACCATACGGGTGCTGCCGTTCGAATACGAAGCGGAAGAAGGCAAGTGCATCTATACCGGCAAACCTTCGCACCGCCGTGTGATTTTTGCCAAAGCGTACTAAACCATGAAATTTCTCATTGTCGGATTAGGCAACATCGGGGCGGAATACGAAGGCACGCGCCACAATATCGGCTTTATGGTGCTGGACAGGTTCGCCGCCGAAAACGGGCTCAAATTCAGCATGGACCGTTACGCCTATTGGTGCGAGGCCAAATGCAAGGGACATCTGCTGGAGCTGATAAAGCCCACCACCTATATGAACGACAGCGGAAAGGCCGTGCGCTACTGGCTCGAAAAGGAAAAGATTCCGGTGGAACGCTGCCTGGTGGTGGTGGACGACCTGGCCTTGGAGCCCGGGCAGCTGCGCATGAAATCGGGCGGCAGCGCGGGCGGACACAACGGTTTGGCCAACATCGAGGCCCTTATCGGCACGCAAGCCTACCCTCGCCTGCGGTTCGGCATCGGCAGCAACTTTCATAAAGGACAGCAAATCGACTATGTATTGGGGCAGTTCAGCCGTCAGGACATGGAGGCCGTGGAACCTAAAATCGACATGGCCTGCGAAATGATAAAGAGTTTTGCCTGCGCCGGCATCACCAATACGATGAACGCTTTTAACAACAAGTGATATGCCTCCGTCTTCCTGGTTTAAAAGACTTTTGCGCAACAAGAACGAAAACGGCAATTCCGCTCCCGAACCCAAAGAAGAAACCGGTTTGGAGGGTGCCACACCGGATGTTTCCCAATATTTCGAGGGATTTTCAGAAATAGAAGCCAGCCAAATCATGACACCGCGCGTAGATGTGGCCGGACTGCCGGTTTCGGCCAGTTTCGAAACCGTCATCGAAACGGTGCAGGAATCCGAATATTCGCGCCTTCCTGTTTTCGAGGGCGATCTGGACCATATCAAGGGCATTCTGTATATCAAGGATCTGATTCCCCACATGCGCCAAAGCGATGATTTTGCCTGGCAAAAACTGCTCCGCCCGGCCATTTTTGTGCGGGAAACGCGCAAAATCGAAAGCCTGCTCAAGGAGTTCAAGAAAAAACGCCTGCATATAGCCATTGTGGTGGATGAATACGGCGGAACCAGCGGCATCGTTACCTTGGAAGACATTTTGGAAGAGCTGGTGGGCGAAATCAACGATGAGTTCGACACCATCGAAGAAGAAAAACTCTATCAGAAAGTAGGCAAGGAAGAATATCTTTTTGACGGCCGGATGCCGGTTCACGACCTGTGCAAACTGCTGGAGAAAGACGACGATTACTTTGACCTCGACGGCGGCGATTACGAGTCTCTGGCGGGTTTCGTGCTGGAAAAGCTGGGCTATTTTCCCAACCGCGGCACGCAGTTCAACTTTAAGGAATTTAGCTTTACCATCGACGAGACGGGCGAGAACCGCATTACGCGGATAAGGATGAAAACCAATCGGAATGAAGACTGATTTCCGCTCTTTATGGCGTTTTGCCGCTCTTTTAGGCATCCTCTGCCTGTGTTCCTGCCGGGAAAGCTATACGCCCAAGCCGCGTTGCTATATGCGTATCGACCTGCCGCAAAAGGAGTACCGCACTTTCGACACGGCCCGTTACCCCGCCTCTTTCCGCATGCCGGCCTATGCGCGCTTTGTGCCCGTGGAATCCGAACGGAGACAGAAGAACACCCTGTGGGCGGATATTGTGTTTCCGCAACTGAACGCGGCTGTTTATTGCAGTTTTATCTTTAGGCCTGATTTGGATTCCTGCATCACCAACACACTGTTTTTTATCCAGCGCCATATTTCCAAGGCCACCGGCGTGGATGAATGGGAAATCAACGAACCCGAACAACGAAAATACGGATACCTTTACCATATCAAGGGCAACGATGTGGCTTCGCCCTACCAGTTTTACCTTACCGACAGCAGCCGTTATTTCGTGCGCGGCTCTTTCTCGATAAACTGCACGCCCAACAACGATTCGCTCTCGCCCGTCATCCGTTTTATCAAGACCGACATCGACACCTTGATCGCCAGCTGGAAATGGCTCTGAAGGTTGACATATCAGAAGACCGATCTACTATATTAATAAAAAATATATCTTTGCCGCTCAAACCATCAAAAATATCATATCATGAAAATGCTCAATTTAATCCTTATGGTTATGACATCGTGCCTTTTTTCCTGTGTGCGCATCGATTGCAGCAGTTCCATCGACAAAACATACAGCATAACGGGCTTCGACGCCCTGGATGTTTCCCATGCTTTTGAAGTGGAACTGATTCCTTCCGACAAGGAATCGGTGGAATTGAGAATCCCTGCCGACGCGGAAAAATACGTGGTGGTGGAGAAAAAAGGCTCAACCCTCCGTATCGGCATGAAGAAAGGGCAGACCTATCATTTTGTAAAACGCGGAAAGGAATCGTGCCTAAAAGCCTATGTTTCCTTTAAGGAGATGAAGGAAATCTCCGGTTCGGGGGCTTCCGAAATCGATATGAACGGCACTTATGCGGTTCCGGAACAAAACATGAAGATAGAGCTTTCGGGAGCTTCGGATTTTAAAGGCAATATATTGGAGGTAAACCGGCTCACGGTTGATCATGTCTCTAATACACATCTGACGCTGCCGACTATCTTAAGCGTGTAGATCTCGTTGGTCGCAG
>CAMWTX010000054.1 GCA_947177315.1 uncultured Bacteroidales bacterium
GTGATATGGCATTGGGTGCTGGCGTGCAGCTCGCTAGGCGGCAACCCTGCCTCGATGAGCCCCATATCCTGCATCCGCAACGCATCCACGCACATATCGTATGCCTGCTGTGCCAGACGCAAGGCCTGCGGCATTTGTTCTTCGTAAATCAAGGTATTGAGCGTCAGGAAACAACGCGCTGCGTAACGGTGGGCATAGCGCACCACCCTTTCTAAATCCTGCAGGCTGTTGCCTGCCCGTACCCGTGCGCCGAAAGCCGGGCCGCCCATATACACCGCATCCGCGCCGGCATCGATAGCCGCCATCGCCACCTCGGCATTCGCCGCAGGTGCCAGCAATTCCACAATTCGGGATTTTTCTTTCAAGGCAACAAGATTAAAACAAAAGGGTTGCACACTTCCATGTACAACCCCTTGCATTTATAGAGAACCCCAAAAAAACTATCGTCTGGCGTTGATGTTTCCACCATTGGCTGCCCCTACGCGCGACATCGCGCAACGGAAGCCGACCCATGCGGCGCTCTTGTCCTGATCCAGGAAACGGCGGGTAGCCGGCGAGAGGTAATAAGCGCGGTCTTTCCACGAACCGCCCTTTACAACACGCGACTTATCGGAAATCAACGAACTTGTGCCGTATTCGTACAAAAGCGAGGTGGTTGATTTGCTGGAAGCGGCGGCACCGCCTTCTTCGTCTTCGTCGGGTTTGGCCAACCAGTCATCCACAATAGCCGATTCGTAATCACCGTCGAGGTAATTGCGGTTGTCGGATTTCTGGAAGTTGGCGCGGTCCGCCAATTCTTCATCGGCGAACTGGCGGTAAGCGATACGGCCCAGACTGTCTTTTTCGGCAATCAAGCCGTCTTCATCGCGAACCACGGTGGTATATACATTGCCACGGAAGGGGTTCAGGTCGTTGGCGTCTTCGAAGGTAAGCGGACGATATACATCCAAGCACCATTCGGCAACGTTGCCGCCCATATTGTACAAACCGAAATCGTTGGGGAAGTAGGAATAAACGGGAGCGGTGTAATCGGCACCGTCGTTCAAGGCACCGGCCGTACCCATATAGTCGCCCTTGCCACGGGCAAAGTTGGCCATCATTTCACCACGATAGGGATTTTCCGGGTTACGCACCTGAAGCGGCTTGCCGTTCCAAGGATAGATGCGCCTTTCGGCCACACGTTCCTGATTGCTGTTGCCCATCAAGGCCAAGGCCGCATATTCCCATTCCACTTCGGAGGGAAGACGCAGTTTTTCAATCAGGATACCGTCTTTCTTCTGAACGCCGCGGGTCTTTTCGCCGGCGTTGGGGTTCATATCGGTAAGGCCTTTGTTGATGATACCGCTGTATTGTCCGGCCAGATAGGCATCGGTATTGAAATTGTTATCTGCCGTCTGCCCCATGTCTTTCTTGAGAATCTTGGCCTGATAGAGGATGTATTCGTTGATACGGTCGGTACGCCAATCGCAGTAGTCGCGGGCCTGTTCCCAGGTTACCCCCACCACGGGATAGTTGTTGTAGGCCGGATTTTCGAAATAATCCTGCAAAGGATCGCGGTAACCGGAAATGGTGTTCCACACCAAAGCATCGGGACGGGCGCGTTCCACCACTTCGGGATAGTCCTGTCCGTAGATGCGCTGCAACCAATAGATGTATTCGTTGTAATCGGTGTTGGAGGTTTCCACCTCATCCATATAGAACGAACTTACGGTAGCCGGATGCGGCGCGTTGTTGTGTTCGAACTTAAGGTCTTCCTGGTTACGGCCCATCGTAAAGAAGCCACCTTGAATGAACACGAAGCGCAAGGGCACGGGCTGCGTGTAATTGTCGTTACGCTGAAAACCGCCCCAACTGGGGTCGTTCACGCCCCAACCCGTTGATTGCGACTGGTTGGTGGACGAGCTGCACGAAGCCAAACCGGCAACGCAGCCAATAGCAATAATAGCTTTAAAAAATTGCTTCAACATGAATTACGGTATTTTAAGCAGGGGCAAAGGTAGTGAATCTCCGCCAAAAAGTCAAGACACCCCCTTAAAACTTGGGGCAGGGAACCGGCATGATATCCTGACGGAACGAATGTTTCTTGGGGCAAGGCAGGCGGAATCCCAGCGAAATTTCGTGGCTGCCGCCGCTCTTGGTGAGTTTTGAAACGGTAAGGTCGTAGCTGTATGCCAAACGGATACCCTTGAATTCGCCCCCGAAAAGGAAAATAAGCGCATCGGGGTTCGTAAAACTCTGGCGGAACCAGATACCTGCCACAAAAGGATAGAAATTACCGTACAGACCATAGTTCAGTTCGGTAAACTTGCCCTGCTGGGTGTAGATGATATTGGGCGAAAGCGAAAAATCGCGTTCGCTGTGGCGCTCGCCGTAAGTTTTCCTAAAGTAAATCATTCCGCCCACCTGACCGCTGAACTTCATATCCAAGCGGCTGTGCCCCATAAAACCCACATCGGGACGGTTCAGGTGCAGGGCGGCGAAACCCACGTAGAAATATTCCCCGTATAAGGTAAAGCCCGCGCCCACATCGGCATAATGCTTGTTGAGCGGCGTGTTGGGCAACACTTCTTCAGTTTCCCTGCCGGGAATAAGCCCCGTAAAGGGATCATACTGGTCTCCGAATGTAAGCGAGTTCCAATTGACGTATTTGTTCATGTACGCTCCTTGAACCGCCAGGGTAAGGTAGAGTTTCTGTCCCAGACGCGCGCGGAACGAATACATGAGGGCTGCCGTGATGTCGCGGTAGATATCTCCGCCCTGGAAATCGGCGTTCACATAAGCCCCGATAGCACCATGCAAAGCCTTGAAATATTGGTCGTAAGACACGGTAGCGATAGAGAACCCGCCCCCCACGTTGGGCCATTGGTTACGGTATGCCGCCGTAACGCGCCCGCATTCGGAAGTTCCGGCAAAGGCCGGGTTGTTGTACATGGGGTTGGAAAACAATTGTGAAAGATGCAAATCTTGAGCGCAAACGCCCGCTATGCCCGCCGATAAGAACAGGTTCACCAACAGGATACGTAGGGAAACTTTGCCGCGCATAAAGCTATTTGTGCTTAAAATCAAACAATTAATCTTTTTACAATCGTTCCCGGGAACAAATCGCAAAAGGCAAAGATAAGATTTTTTACCAATGTAGGCTTGCCTCGTCGAACCAATCGCCGCGCACGCGCATTACCTGCTCGATCACATCGCGCACACAGCCTTCCCCTCCTTTTTTGTGGGATATGTAATCGGCTATCTCCTGTATCTCCACCGCCGCATCGGCAGGACACGCCCCTACCGCGCTCATCTTCATCACTTCGTAATCGGGAATATCATCGCCCATATAAAGCACCTCTTCGGGCGTGATGCCGTTTTGACGCAGGTATTCCTCGTATTTGTCCTTTTTGTAACGCACCTGCGTAAACACGTCCTTTACGCCTATGTAGCGCATCCTTTCGTGGATGGAACGGCTTTTTCCGCCCGAAATCACCGCCACGCGGTAACCTTTCTTGAGCGCGTGGTGCAGCGCGTAGCCGTCTTTTACATCGGCGTTGCGCACCTGGGTTTCTTCGTCTATCATCCAAATCTTTCCATCGCTCATCACCCCGTCGTAGTCAAAAATGAAGGTGGTGATTTTGGGCAGTTTCTCCTTATAATTCGCCATGATTCCTATTGTTTTCCGTTTTGAATCGCCTGACACAGCAAACGATACACTTCCAAATATTTTTTGCCTTGCCGGGATTCCGAAAGATATTGCAGATGGTTCCGCAGCACCTGTTCATCGCCACGGACGGCGGGCCCTGTCTGGGCTTGGGCGGGCGGCATCCGCATGGCTTTGCGCAAAGTCTGATCCATGAGCGGATAAAGCAGCGAGAAATCCATGCCTTTTTCGTTGAACAGGTCGAAAGCCGCCGTGTACATCAGATTCACGTAGTTGTTCACAAACACGCCGCCGATATGCAGGGTCTGACGCTGTTGCGAGTTCAGGAAGCATACCTTTTCGGAAACCGAGCGGGCAAGATTCTCGAGCAGACGGGCGGTAGCAGGGTCGGATGCCTCCAGGCAGACGGGCGTTTGCCGTAAATCGGGCGCAGGCGCGTCTTTGCTGAAAGTCTGGAAAAAATACATAACTCCGCCGTGTTCCGAAACCGGCTGCAATGCCGAAACCGGCACCGAACCGGCCACATGCGTCACCGTTTTTCCGGGCAGGCGCAGGTTTTTCGCCAATTCCGCCAACGCGCCATCGCTTACCGCCAGCAGGTAAAAGTCGGCGGTCCTGTCTATCGCCTCCAGGCTATCGGTAAACGGCACGCCGCCCAACCGCCGCGACAGGCTTTCGGCATGGGGCAGCGTGCGGCTATATACCTGCACCCATTCGAGCCCTGCCGAACGCAAGGCCGGCGCGATATGCCAGGCCACGTTTCCCGAACCCAAGATAACGGCTTTCATGCCCATGCCTTGCCTATTTGCGGGATTCGAGGATTTGCCGCGTTATTTGGTAATCGATGTCGGACTTTTCGCCCAGCAGGGTTTCGCGTTCCTTGAAACGTTGCACGATGGCATCGATCAAAGCCTGCGGGTCGCCGACCGAAGGATAGTCTGAAAAACGTGTTCCCACGCCCAGTTCACGGAAAAATTCCTCGGTTTTGCACAAGGCTTCCTCGATATCGGAGGTATTCCAGATACGCTTGGCGTATTGCAAGTGTTTTTCACGTTTGGATTCGCCCATGACCCGTTGCAGCCCCGGCCATACGATAGCCAAGGTCTGCCCGTGATCCAAGCCCGCCAGAGCGGTGATTTCATGCCCGATACGATGGGTTGCCCAGTCTTCCGGCACGCCGGCGGCAATCAAGCCGTTCAAAGCCAGGGTGCAGGCCCACATGATGTTGGAAGCGGCTTCCATGTCTTCGGGATTTTCCACATAGGCCTTGCCGTTATCGAGCAACACATGCAGAATCGCTTCCGAAAAACGGTCTTGAATATCGCCCTGCACGGGATAGGTAAGGTATTGTTCAGTTACATGGATAAAGGCATCCACCACACCGTTGCCGCGTTGACGGGGCGGAATGGTAATCGTTACCGTGGGGTCCAGCACCGAAAAGCGCGGAAACAGCAAGGGACTCGAAAAGGCGAACTTTTCTTGCGTGGAAAGCCGGCTGATAACGCCGCCGCAGTTCATTTCCGATCCCGTAGCCGGCATGGTGAGCACGGCGGCCAAAGGCACGGCCTTATTGATCCGGGCTCTTTCGGTACAGATGGTATAAGGGTCTTCGCCTTCAAAATAGGTGGCGGCGGCAATGAACTTGGTGCCGTCTATCACCGAACCTCCGCCCACCGCCAAGAGAAAATCCACGTTTTCTTTGCGTACCATTTCAACGGCCTTCATCAAGGTTTCGAACTTGGGGTTGGGTTCGATGCCCGAAAACTCCACGTATTCGAAGCCCGACAAGGCTTTTATCACTTGTTGGTAGATACCGTTTTTCTTGATGCTTCCGCCTCCGTAGGTAAGCATAACCTTGGATCCTTGCGGAATATTGGCGGCGATGTTGGCAATCTGTCCGGCGCCGAAAAGAATCTTTACCGGGTTGCAGAATTTAAAGTGGTGCATGGCTCTGTTTTTTTTGTTAATCCAAGGCAAAGGTAACAAAGAGTTTAGAAGCAAAAAAACAAAAAATAAGCCAAAAGGTTTCGATAAATCCGGATTTCGGGGTTTTATATAAAAGGCTTATCCGAATGACCCAAAGAACGACACCGCGCTGGAAAGCATTGATCCGCATAGGGCTCGACCGCCTGCACACGCATACGGCAAGGGCCTTGTACCGCTTTGCCTTTACCAAAAGCGACCGGAGGGCCATCGGCATCCTCTCCTGCCTTATCGTGCTTACGCTCTTCCTGCGCGCCTACGGTTGGGTAAGCCCTGCCAAGGAATGGAACATAACGGAGGAATGGAGCACCGGCAAGGTTTTTCGCAGACCGAGTGCGGAAACCACAACCCTGCCAAGGCACGAAACAGAGCGGACAAAGACCGACGAAGCCCAGCCGCCGCGCCCGAACACCTATAAACCCCCGGAATATATGGTCAAGAAAAAATTCATGGTGGAACTGAACCAGGCAGACACGTTTGACCTGCAGGAAATCTACGGCATCGGCCCCACCTTTGCCAAACGCATCGTAAGATACCGGCAAACTTTGGGCGGCTTTGTCAGCGTGGAACAACTGCGCGAGGTGTGGGGCGTGGACTCAAGCCTGCTGGAACGCATCAAACCTCATGTTTACCTCAACAAAAAGGCCGGTATTACAAAAATCAACGTCAATAATACCGACCTCAAGACCTTAAAGAGGCATCCTTATCTGGACTATTACCAAGCCAAGGAGATTTACCTGCACCGGCAGAAACACGGCGCGTTTTCCAGCGTTGAGGAAATACGCACGGTAAACCTGATGGACAGCGGCACTTTTTCCCGAATCGCACCCTACCTGAGCGTAGAGTGATAAAAACAACGGCTAATATGTGAGGATTCGCACCACAATGGCTTCGGGAACACGCCCCATGCCTTTATAGAGAATATACTGAATCCAGTTGCCACGTTCATCGTAGGTATATTCTATCGTATTGTATTCTGCCGCACCATCGGCTGAAATGGTCGTGATATGATCGGGCAAGCCCTTTACATTATAGGTATATTTGTTTTGCACCAAGGTTTTGCCATTTCTGTCATAAACAACTTCTAGACTTATACGCCCGTCTTCATCGTAGGTATTTTCCGTTTCACTACGCCGGCTCCCTGCCGCATCCAAACGGACCTCGGTTTCCACCAGGCTTTCGGCATTGTAGGTGTAATTGTCGGAATATTTTTCTTTGCCGTTGGCATCCATATGGCGGACGGCAGACACCCTGCCCTGTTTGTCGCGCAAATAAACTTCTGTACCGAGAACAGTCAGGTCGGAAGAATTATAAACCCTCTTTTCCTTAAGTGTATTTTTGTCTTTCGGATTGGCATAGACATATTCCTCACGCAACTGCAAGTTCTGATTCTTATCTTTCTTACGGATACCCGAAACATTGCCGTGTTCGTTATAGACCAACTCGTATTTTTCCTTAAGGTCGCCCTTGGTATCGTATTCCCAGCAAGCCGTGCGGCGGCCATCCTTAAAATCGACCACATAAATGCTGTTTGTCAGCTTGCCCATTTCAACCTTGAAACCTTTATCCACCGGTTCAAAATATTTGAGGATGATACGCGAAGGACGCGTACCGGCGTTTACATCGAACAGTTCATCGGTAAAATGCGGCGGCAATATGGCCTGTGCGGAAACAGACAACAGCAGGAGCAATGCCGGAAACAGGAAAGATTGGATGGTTTTCATGAGCTTTTATTTTTCGTCAGGCGGTGAACAGCCACCGATTTGCAAAGGTAACAAAAAGGGCGGTCGGAAAAACCGACCGCCCGTATAATCGGACTATGCGCCAAACGGAAAACGCACGGAAAACCTATCGGCCTACCACAAAACGGCTTGTGGAAACCTGCGTTCCGCAAGTAAGCCTAAGCAGATACATGCCCGGAACCAAACCCTGCAAAGACAAGGTGGAATGGATGCCGGCAAGACGGTATTCGGCCATCTTGCGTCCCTGTACGGAAAAAATCTCGGCACGGCAGTTTCCTTGCTGCGTTTCCACATGCAGCACGTCTTTTGCCGGAACGGGATAGAGACGGCAGAGCACGGAGGGAAGTTCTTCCACGCCCGTTTCTTGCTTGACGCTCAGGTTGTCGATGGCAGCATAGAGCGGCAGGTTCTGCCCGTACTGCCCCACCCGCGAGCCTTCAAAACTTATCAAAAGCCTCTTGATATTTCCCAAACCGCTCAAATCGACCCATTCCCAAGTGGTCAGGGCGTAATGCTTGGTGGTATCCGTATCGCGGTAGTCTGCCAGATAGAATTCCATGCGTGCGGTATCGCCCTGGGGCGAGATACCGGCTATCAGGGCCTTGAAGAAATCGCCCGTCTTGAACGGTTCTCCGGCAAAGGGGTCGCCGTTCATCACCGAATTATACAGCATTACGCTGTTGGTCATGTAGCAACCGCTCAGCGTAACGCCTTGCAAGGTATCTCCCGTATAGAAGATTTGGGCCGATTCATAGAGAACACCGTAGGAAGCCGAACCTTCGGCACCGCCGCCCGCCACATTCTTGTATTGGTTTCCGTAACCCAGGGAGTCGATGTATTCGCCGCTGGCGATATTGGCGTATGCCGCGCCGCTCCAATAATCTCCCCATGAGGAAGTATCGTAACTGTTGGCAAACTTGAACGCGCCGCTTTGAAAATAAGAAAGGCCGGGCGTGTCGCCGTGCCAATTCGTATCGGGTTGCGAAAGCAAACCCTCGAAATCGGCGGTCTGCGCCAACAAAGCCGAAACAGGCAGGCACCACGAAATGCCGATAAAAATGGTTTTCTTGATGAAATTCTGAAATTTCATAGGTCAAAGTTTTTTAAGGTTTTTACTACTTTAAACTTCTTGACCCTATGAAGACAATCGTTGAACGGAAAAGAAAATCCGTCCTGCTTTCTTGGCTAGTCTCCTGACTTATCTCTCCCCCGGACGCCTTCCCATGCCTTGCGGCACAGTGACCTGATTGTCCGGCTTCAACAAGAATTACAGTAGAGGGTACTGTTCCGGATTCGCACCGGATTCCTAATTATCGGGATGCCCGAAAGCGGACATTCCGACCAAAAAGCCGGTGCGAAGATATACAAATTTCGGAACAAGCCAACGCCCCTTCAACAGGAGGATTCCAAAGGCTATCGCAGCGAACAGCCCAATTCGTTCTGCAGCGCGGTCTGGATTTTTTCCATGGTCTTTTCAATCTGCTTGTCGGCAAGGGTTTTGCCTTCTTCCTGCAGAATAAAGCTCACCGCGTAGGATTTTTTGTCTGCCGGCAGGTTCTTGCCTTCATATACATCGAAAAGAGACACCTTCTTAAGCAGGTTCTTTTCGCTCTTGCGCGCCACCTGTTCTATCTGGGCAAACTTGATTCCCTTATCGACCAAGAGCGCCAAATCGCGGCGCACTTCCGGAAAACGGTTCACTTCCTTGTATTCGGGGGCTTTCTTAGGCATGGCCTTCAATACGGCATC
>CAMWTX010000055.1 GCA_947177315.1 uncultured Bacteroidales bacterium
TGATAATGCTGTTGGGATCCACCTCAAGGTCGATGCCGTAGTGCCGTGTCTGATGGTCGAACTTTTGGTAAACCGAGCCTTCGGCAGGCTTGTAAAACAAGATGTTGTCGGCAAAACTCGCCCGTTTGGGATCGTTGCCGCTCATCTGCATGGCGTTGAGGTCGAGCGTGTATTTGTCTGAGTTTTCGATTTCGATTCTCAAGAGGGAATCCGCCAGGCTGGCCCGGTATTCGATATGGCTGTAATCGCGCAGGGAGTCGCGGATTATCTTGCTGTCTTCCATCGGGATGTTGCCGGTAAGCACGGCGTTGAGCGTGCGCAGCATCAGGCTTTGTGTTTCGAGTTGCATCTGAAGCGAATCCAGGCGCATGCGGTCGCGCACGGTCTGTTCCACCAAATCCTGCTTCACGTAGCCGGGAATGAAGCGGCGCACGGGCGTGAACACCACGATAAACACCGTCAAGGCGATAAGTACAATGCTGCACAACGAAACGATGGTCCAAAAGTTAAGGCTGGACAAGCGGAACGAGAATTTTTCGTGGAAATTCTCATCGGTTATCGACAAGCGGTATTTGTGCCTTACGTTCGTAAAGGCGTGCTTCCAGATTTGTTTGAATGTTTTGTTCTCGCTTTTCAAGGCTCGGGATGTTGGACACAAAAGACAAAGATACGGCAAAAAAGCCAATGCCGCCCGTCTGTCCGTGTCGGATTTTTTATACTTTTGCCGTTGACCTATGCAGTTTGTCAATCCCTCTTGTCTGTATTTCCTTTTTGCCGCGCTGATTCCTGTCATCGTGCACCTTTTCCGTTTGCAACGTTACCGGCGGGTGTATTTTTCGAATGTGCGCCTGTTGCAGGAAATCAATACGCAGCAAAAAAAGAACGCCCGTCTGCGCGAATATGCCGTGCTCTCCGCCCGTGTGTTCACGGTGGTGTGCCTCGTGCTGGCGTTTGCCCAGCCCTATCTGTTGCCCGATGATACGGTGGCGGCTGGAACGGGTTCGCGGGTAAGCGTTTACATGGATAATTCCTTTTCGATGCAGGCTCCTGCCGAGCGTTCCGTTTTACTCGAAAAGGCCAAAGAGCAGGTGCGCCGCATCCTCAAAGCCTTTCCCCCCGATGCCTCCGTGCAGTTCCTCACCAACGATTTCAAGGGCGAAGACCAGGCGTTTTTGCCTCCTGCAAAGATTTTGGAGCGCCTGGAGCAAACCGATTACTGCGCGCTTCCCCGTTCCCTGAGCGAGGTGCGGGCGCGCCAACAGGCCTTGTTTGAACAAAGCGGCGTGGATTCGAGGCAAAGGCTCTGCTATTATGTTTCCGATTTCCAGAAAGCGGGTTTCGACTTGAAGCCCGGAGACTCCTTGTCGGTGCTTGTTTTTGTGCCGGTAAAGGGCGTGGATTATGCCAATGTAAGCCTTGATTCGGCCCGTTTGGAAACCCCGGTGCTGCAAGCCGGCAGGGAAGTGCCCTTGCGGGTTTTCCTGCAGAACCGCTCCGACAGGGAACAGTTGCAGGTTCCTTTGCGTTTGTTTGTGGGAGAAAGCCAGGTAGGGGCATATCCGGTGGATTTGGCTCCGGGCGAGCGCAAAGAGGTGGTGTTGCCCTTGCGCATCGAAAAGAGCGGAAACCTGCAAGGCTTCGTGGAAGTGGCCGATTATCCCATGCAGTTCGACAACCGTTTGTATTTCAGTCTGCAGGTTTCGACCCGAATCAAGGTGTTCCATTTGTATCAGGAAGAACCTTCCGCCGCCGTTTCCAAGGTCTTTGCCGGCGATTCGGCTTTCGACTACCGGCTTTTTCCGCTTAGGAACATCGACTACGGCCATCTTAAAACGGCGGATTTGATTATCGCCGATGCCGTGCGCGAATATCCCTCGGCATTGGTAAGCGAGCTGGAACAGTTTGTGAACCGCGGCGGCAGCCTGCTCTCGATACCCGCCGCCCCGTCCGCCCTCGAGCCGGATTTCATTCCCGATGCCCGGCTGAGTCTGGCTCTGACGGGCAGCACGCGCGCCCCTTTCGTTACCGAAGAGCGGTCGGTAAAAAGATTGGCCGCCGAGCATCCCGTTTTCGGACTCGCCCTCTCTTCGGTAAGTTCCAACGCATCCTTGCCGCTTACCCGCGCCCGTTATCCTTTACCCTCTTCGACCAAGGTTCCCGTACAGAACCTGATGGCCTTCAGTACGGAAAATACGGGCGAGGATGCCGCTTTCCTGCAGGTATATCACGTCGGAAAAGGTTTCCTTTACCTGCTGGCATCCCCCTTGGGAAAGGAATACACCGACTTTCAGGAACATTACACCTTTGTGGTGGCCTTGCTCAACATGGCGTTCTATAAAGGCGGCGCCACCGAAATCTATCATGCCGCTTCGGGCAGGGACGGCCTTTATTTTCCTTCGGCATCCTTTCCCGAAAGCGCGGAGCAGGCCGTATATCATATCGTTCCGACAGGCAAGGCAGGCTTTGACCTGATTCCCTCCCTGCGCCGGGCCGGTTCGGAAACGGTGTTTTTCCTGCAGGGCGCGGTCATAGAAGCCGGCAACTACCTGCTTACCGACCGTAAGAGCGTCGATATTCCGCTTTCGTTCAACTACAGCCGTTCCGAATCGGAAAAGGAATGCCTCGACGAGGCCGCCTTGCGCGAGAGCCTGCGCAAACTGCGGCTCAAGAACGGTTTTGTGATGAATCCCGACCGGATAGACCTTGCCAAGAGTGTGGAACGCATGAACCGCGGGCAGGAGTTGTGGAAAGTTTTCCTTATTTTCGCGTTGGTTTTCGCCCTTTTGGAAACCTTGTTTTTACGCGGCAGGCTCAGGAATCCTTGGTACCGGGCTGCCAAAAAAGATTAACCGATGTCAGAAGTAAAAGAGGAAGGAGATGCCGGGCGGATTGTGTCCATTCCCGGCTTGTTTAAGAATTGGTTTCTGGATTACGCCTCGTATGTGATTCTGGAACGCGCCGTGCCCGAACTGGCAGACGGCCTCAAACCCGTGCAGCGGCGTATCCTCCATTCCATGCGCGAATTGGACGACGGGCGTTACAACAAGGTGGCCAATGTGGTGGGCAACACGATGAAATACCATCCGCACGGCGATGCCTCCATCGGCGATGCCTTGGTGCAGCTGGGGCAGAAAGACCTCCTGATAGACTGCCAGGGAAACTGGGGCAATATCCTTACCGGCGACTCGGCGGCGGCTCCGCGTTATATCGAGGCGCGTCTGTCGAAATTCGCCCTTGAGGTGGCGTTCAATCCCAAGACCACCGAATGGAAGCCTTCTTACGACGGCAGGAACCAGGAACCGGTGGCTCTCCCGATTAAGTTTCCCCTGCTGCTTTTCCAAGGCGTGGAAGGCATTGCGGTGGGGCTGGCATGCAAGGTGCTGCCGCATAATTTCAACGAACTCATCGACGCCTCGATAAAGGTGCTGCGCGGGGCGGATTTTGAACTGTATCCCGATTTCCCTACCGGCGGCAGCATCGACGTATCGAACTACAACGACGGTCTGCGCGGCGGAAAGGTGCGTGTGCGCGCCAAGATAGGCCAGATAGACAAAAAAACGCTCGTTATTCAGGAAATACCTTATGGCTGCACCACCTCTTCGTTGATCGAAAGCATCCTCAAAGCCAGCGACCGGGGCAAGATAAAGATACGCAAGGTAGAAGACAATACGGCGGAGAAAGTGGAGATTCTGGTGCACCTCCAGCCCGGTGTCTCTCCCGATACGACCATCGACGCCCTCTACGCCTTTACCGATTGCGAAGTGTCTATTTCTCCCAACGCCTGCGTGGTTTCCGAACAGCGGCCTTGCTTCCTCGGCGTAAAGGAAATGCTGGAGATTTCCACCAAAAAGACCATGCAGTTGTTAGGCAAGGAATTGGAGATACGCCTGGCCGAACTCAAAGACGAATGGTATTACACCTCCCTCGAAAAGATATTCTTTGAAGAACGCATCTACCGCCTCTTGGAAAAAGACAACCGTAAGTGGGAAGACCAGCTGACGGCGATACGCAGCGCCTTCAAGCCTTTTGAAAAGCCCCTGGGCCGAAAGGTAAGCGAAGAAGACGTGATGAAATTGGTGGAAAAGCCCGTGCGAAAGATTTCCAAGTTCGACATCAAGAAAGCCGAAGAAAAGATAGCCCAGGTGGAAGGCGATATGGAAGAAGTGCAGAATCATCTGGCGCATCTGGTCGATTACACGATCGCTTATTTCCAGAACATCAAGAAAAAATACGGGGCGGGCCGCGAACGCAAGACGGAACTGCGCAATTTCGAGAACATCCAGGCCAATATGGTGGCCGCCACCAACGAAAAGCTTTATGTGAACCGCGCCGAAGGCTTTATCGGCACCGGCCTGAAGAAAGACGAGTACGTCTGCGAATGTTCCGATATCGACGACATCATCGTTTTTCGCCGCAACGGCATCTTCAAGGTGGTGAAGGTAGGGGAGAAAGTGTTTGTGGGCGAAGACATCGTGTATGCCGGCGTGTTCAAGCGCAACGATGAACGCACCATCTACAACATGGTTTATAGCGACGGGAAAGACGGCGTGGCCTATGCCAAACGTTTTGCGGTGGGCGGCATCACACGCGACAAGGATTACGACCTCACCAAAGGCACCAAGGGTTCGCAGGTGCTTTATTTCACCGCCAATCCCAACGGGGAAGCCGAAACGGTGCGCGTGCAGCTGAGGTTCAAGCCCAAACTCAAGAAACTGGTTTTCGACTACGATTTCAAGGATTTGGCGGTAAAAGGGCGCAGCAGCATGGGCAATATCCTTTCGCGCAACGCGGTAAAGCGCATCGAACTCAAGGATGCCGGCGTTTCCACGCTGGGGGCGCGCAAGATTTGGTACGACGAAACCGTAAAACGCCTCAATGTGGAGGAACGCGGCCAGTATCTGGGCGAGTTCAAGGGCGAGGACCGGATACTCACGCTGATGGAAACGGGAGCCTACCGCCTGATGAGCTTCGATTTGGGCAACCATTTCGAAGAAGACATGATACAGATTGCCAAGCATTATCCGCAACGGGTCATTACCGCCGTCTATCGCGAGAACAAATCGGGCTATTGGTACATCAAGCGTTTTATGGTGGAAGAAAGCGACAAGCGGCAAAGTTTCGTGGAAGAAGAAAACAGCCGTTTCATCAGCCTCAGCCTGAACGCCTATCCGCAGTTGCGGGTCGTTTTCGATGCCAAGGCCAATAAAAGGGAAATCGACGACTTGATGGTCGATCCCGTGGAATTTATCGCCGTAAAAGGCTTCAAGGCCAAGGGCAAGCGGCTTTCCAACTACGCGATAAAGAAAGTGGAATGGCTTGAACCGCTGCAGGAAGACCCGGATTACGAACAGACATTGCCCTCGGAGGCGGGTTTGGAAGAAAACGGGGCGGAACCGATGCTTCCCGAATCTAACGCCGATGCCGATCCCAACGAACAGTTGAGCCTGTTTTAGCCCCATGCGACCGCTCAGGCAGATAAGGGAAGAGTTTCGGAATATCCTCTCGCCGCATTACGGTACAGAGGAAGCCGACGCCCTGTTTTATTGGGCGGCGCAGGAGATTTTGCATCAAGACCGGATGCGGCTTGTGGCGAACCTCTCCGAAAGTGTTTCGGAAAGCCAGGTGGAATCTCTTTCGCGGACCCTTGCCCGTCTGCAGGAGGGCGAGCCGGTTCAGTATATCTTTAGGAAAGCCTATTTCCTCGATTTGGAACTGGAGGTGAACCCCTCGGTGCTTATTCCGCGCGGAGAAACCGAAGAACTGGTGCTGTGGGCGCTCGAAAGCCTGCGTTCCGTAACCAACCCCACGGTTTTGGATCTCTGTACCGGCAGCGGCGCGATAGCCCTTGCCCTCGCCAAAGCCCGCCCCGATGCGGCGGTATGGGCCTGCGATATTTCCCCGGATGCCTTGCAGATGGCCCGTCGGAACAACGAAAAATGCGGCACGGACGTACACTTTTTCCAGCAGGACATATTGCAGGAATCCTTGTCCGAAAATATCCGCCACCAAAATTTCGATTTGATTGTTTCCAATCCTCCTTACGTGCGCCATTCGGAAAAAAACGCCATGCGCGCCAACGTATTGCAGTACGAGCCCCATACGGCCCTTTTTGTGGAAGATGCCGACCCCTTGCTGTTTTACCGCCGGATAGCCGCCCTTGCCCAAGAAAGATTACGTGTCGGCGGCCAAGTGCTGGTGGAAATCAACGAAGCCTTTCCCGAAGAATGCAAAGCCTTGTTTTCGGCAAGCGGTTTTACCCAAGTGGAAGTGCGCCAAGACCTCCACGGAAAGCCCCGGATGCTGGGCGGCAGCAAAATCAAGTCAAAGAGCTAAAAAACCTCTGATATGGCAAAACCTATAAAGGAAACCCCCGAACTTTACGGTAAGGATGCGGAACGTTTTGAAAAACTTATTTCGCAGTCTAAGCCTGTATCGGAACAAGAGAAGGAGCGGGCGCGTAAAGCCTATGAGGTGATGAAATCCATCAGTAACTTTCAGTGGTAAGATGGATTTTTCAAAATTGGTACAACTGCAACTTGGTTCTGATACCGAAATTAAGCCATTCAAATGCGCTGAGAATGATTAAGCGTCTCGGATGCCGTTTTCTTACGGTCGATGCGCTAAGTTCTGCGACATCTTTTTATGAAAGAAATGGATTTCAGTTTTTTACGGAATTAGATGAAGCCGATGAAACAAGGTTGATGTTTTATGATTTAAAGAATTTTGTTCTGTAGTCGAGAAATCGGAAAAGTTTCATTAAATAAGTAATTTATCTTGTTGATAAGATTCTCAAAAAAGTTTGTATTTGCGCCATAAATTTTATTATTATAGCAAAAGCACTCCATGAGAATTTTTTTAAGTAACAGAAAATCAGCAAAACACTCCAAAAGCGGAGGCGTGCTTTTGTTATAATAATAAAATATTGATACACAAAATATTCCGTTTGTCGGCATAACAAAAAATACCTACCTTTGCGCCTTTAATTTAAATCCAACTTAAAATGAAGAAATTACTCTACCTACTGACCGGCCTCGTGTTGACGGCAGGTGTATTCACCGGCTGCGAGAAACCCGAAAAAGAATCGGAAAAGGCCAAAAGCACGATAAAGGGCGTGGTAACCGACAAGGAAACGGGATCTCCGCTCTCAGGAGTAATAATAACACTGCAACCTACGGGCAAACAGGTGCAGACTGCTGAAGACGGCACCTATATTTTCGAGAATCTAAAAGTGGGATCTTATACTCTCCAAGCGCAGAAAGATGGCTACGATGACTATGAAAATGCGGAAATAAAGTTAGGAGTTGAGCAAACGCTGGTGTTGGATATCGAAATGGGAGAATCCATATGTGCCTTGGAAGGGAAAGTAACGGATAAGAAAACGGGTGAACCGCTTTCAGGCGTAACGATAGAAATACAACTGATAGGCAAACAGGTGCAGACGGCAGAGAACGGTATCTACCGTTTAGACAGTCTGAAAGCCGGCACCTACACCCTCAAGGCACAGAAAGCCGGCTATGTGGACTATATCAAGGAAAAAATCAAACTTATAGCCAGTCAGACCCTGCCGTTGGATATAGAAATGGAAGAAGAATACAAGGCGGAATCTGACTACACGGTAACGATGTATGGTCTGAATCTGGAAATGGTATATGTGGAGGGCGGTGAATTCGAGATGGGGGCGACTGCGGAGCAGGGGAATGATGCGTATGATGATGAAAAGCCGGTGCGGACGATAAAGTTGGATGGATATCATATCGGCAAGTACGAGGTGACGCAGGCGCAGTGGAAGGCGGTGATGGGAACGGAGCCTTCGTATTACAAGGGCGACAATCTTCCGGTGGAGAAGGTAAGTTGGGAGGAAGCGCAGGAATTCTGCCGAAAACTGAGCAGGGCGACGGGCAAGAAATACGGGTTGCCGACGGAGGCACAGTGGGAGTACGCGGCGCGAGGGGGCAACAAGAGCCAACATTATAAATACGCCGGCGGCAACGACATCGATGAGGTGGCGTGGTATCGTGATGGCCACAGCGGGAGTAAAACGCATCCGGTAGGGAGTAAGAAAGCCAACGAGTTGGGTCTCTACGATATGAGCGGCAACGTATGGGAATGGTGCTCGGATTGGTACGGAAACTATGATGAGAATGATACGGAGAATCCGCAGAGATCTGCAAATGACTCCCGCCGCGTGAATCGGGGCGGCGGCTGGGACTTTCCCGCCGTCTCTTGTCGCGTGTCGAACCGGGACGGCAATACTCCCGACGAGCGCTACGGCGATCTTGGCTTCCGCGTGGCCTGCAGTTCAAAATAAAGCCGAGTAAAATTCGGTAGCCCGGCAGTGTTCGGAGCGGAGCGAAGAACATGCCGCGGTAACCACCAAAAAGAATCGGGCTTAAACAAGAGAGGCGGGGCGATTTCATCGCCCCGCCCTCTTTTGTATCTCACGCCAACGCCTTGGTGATTTCAACGCGTGGTCCAAGCGTTTTGATATTGAAACAGGCTTCAATGTACTTGTGTTGTAAAATCAATGCAGATATATTACATTTGCATTAACTTTACAATATGAAGTAATATGGAAATAGCTGTAAAGAGAAATCAGAGTTTCCGTCTTTCGGGAGAACTTATCGAGAGATTGAAACAGCTTGCCAAGGGACAGAACCGCAGTCTCAATAATTATGTTGAGACCGTGCTTTTGGATGCGGCCTATCGTGAACCCAACGCTGTAACGCTCGCGGCGATAAAAGAGGTACAAAACGGAACTTTGCGCAACGAACCGGAACTTGACCTTTCTTCCATTGAAGCAATGGAAAAATCAATGGGATTATGAAAAAACTGAAAACATCTTCCCAATTTAAGAAAGACTACAAGAGATTCCGTAACAATCCTAAAAAGGTAAAGAAGCTGTTTGAGGTATTGAATCTGCTTAAAAACGAGTCTGCAATACCGGAAACCTATCGCTCCCATTCAGAATTATTCGGATAAGCCACCCCACACAGCCCCTCGAGACGGGCCCGAGGCGAGAGGGCGCCCCCGGGGGCGGGGGGGTGGCGCGCGGGCGGC
>CAMWTX010000056.1 GCA_947177315.1 uncultured Bacteroidales bacterium
GCATAAAATCTGGCAAGCCTCCGACAATCACGTAAAACGGGCGGTAAAGATAGTGTTTGTGAATTGTGATTATCCTTTCGCCACTTATTTCCATGATGCCGCGCGCCGGCGTTATCCGTGGCCGTACCTGCACTTTAACGGCAACATCGACTGGATAAGAACCATCGATGCCGCGCGTTTTCCGGCCTTTGTGCTGGTGGATGACCAAGGCAATATCCTCAATTCGGATTTCAACGCACCAAGTCAGGGCTTGAAAGCCCGGTTCGAACAGATGGGCAAGCTCAGGCTTCGCCGGGAGAAATCAAAAAACGATCCGAAAGAGTAGCCACCGAAGCGAACATCAGCCCCAAGCGGTTCTTTATCTCGGCAAGCGGCAGCCATTCGGCTTTCTCGATGCCTTCTTCGGTTTGCGGAACAGCTTCTTGCGGGGTGGGAATCCGCATCAGGAACCACGCGGTCTGCTTGATGGGCAGTTCGCCTTCCTTGTTGGGCATGAAATGATAGGTGCGGGCCAGATAGCGCACGATTTCAAGCCCTTTCAATCCCGTTTCTTCCTCCACTTCGCGCAGGGCGTTCGTGGGGTCATCCTCGCCTTTTTCCTTTTTGCCTTTGGGCAGGTCCCACATGCCGTTTCTGAAAATATAGAGGTATTTCTCCGTATTGTCGGGAAAAGGAGCCTGCACGATGCCGCCCGCCGCCTCCACGATATCGAACTGTTGCAGGAAACGGGCAAAATCTTCCTTAGGGTTACGGCAGAGCACACGGGCGTAGGTTTCGGCAAAATCTTTGCGCACCCATCGGTTCCAATCGTCCACCCTGTCGAATTCGATGATCCGGCAGGGTGCGACCGGTTCGGTGTCTGTAAATTCGAGTTCCCTGCTTCCAAAAAATATGCGGTTCATGCCGGGAGATTACAGACGTTTCAAGAGTTCTTTGGTCAGTTGCCAGAAACGGGTAACGGTGGATAGTTCCACCCGTTCTCCGGGGGCGTGTACGCCGCGCATGGTGGGGCCGTACGAAACCATGTCCATGTCGGGATATTTCTCGCTGAACAGACCGCATTCCAGCCCGGCGTGAATTGCAAGGGCTTTTCCCTCTTCGTGAAAGAGGTCCTTGAACGTATCGAGAGTCAGTTTCAGGATGGGCGAATGGGGGTTGGGATTCCAACCGGGATAACCTTCGCTGTGTTGTGTTTTGGCGCCGATGGCTTGGAAGCAGGCGGCTACCCGTTGGGCGGCGGCGTGCTTGGCGCTTTCTACCGAAGAACGCTGGCTGGTGCAGATAAGCACATGTTCATCCAAGGTCTTTACCGAAGCGAGGTTGGTGGAGGTTTCCACAAAATTTTCGATTTCGTCGCTCATGCGCAGCACTCCGTGCGGACAGGCGAGGAGGGCGTTGACAAGCGCGTTGCGGTTCGCGTCCGCCATCAGGAACGCAGGTGTTTGCGTTTTGGCGTAATTTAAGTCCAGGTTGGGTTCGGTAATGCGGTATTCGTGGGCAAAGATTTTCTTGAATTCCGCAATGGCGGTGTTCAAAAGGTTTTCGTTGCCGGGAGTGATACCGATAATGGCCACCGCTTCGCGGGCAATGGCGTTGCGCAGGTTGCCGCCGTTAAAGGAGGCCAGACGGAAACTTGTTTTTTGTTGCAGGTTGTAGAGGAAACGCGCCAGAAGTTGGTTGGCGTTGGCGCGGCCTTTGTTGATGTCGTCTCCGGAATGTCCGCCCACGAGGCCTTTTACCGCCACTTGGAAATAGGTTAGGGAATGGTCTGCGGCTTCTTTGGAAAAGGGGTATTCGATGACCGTATCGATGCCGCCGGCACAGCCGATAAAGAACAGTCCGTCGTCTTCGGAATCCATGTTGAGCAGGATTTTGCCGCTCAGAAAGCCTTTTTCAAGCCCGAAAGCACCTGTCAGTCCGGTTTCTTCATCCACGGTGAACAGACATTCGAGAGGGCCGTGTTCGATATCGTCAGAAGCCAGAATCGCCAGTTCGGTGGCCACACCCAGGCCGTTGTCCGCCCCCAGGGTGGTTTCTTCGGCCACCAACCAGCCGTCGGAAACCTTTACCTGAATCGGGTCGGTGTCGAAATTGTGCTTCGAGTCGCTGTTTTTCTCGCACACCATATCCATGTGGCTTTGTAGAATCACGCAAGGACGGTTTTCATGCCCCGGCGTGGCGGCTTTGCGAATCAGCACGTTGCCCGTCTTGTCGGTCTTGCATTCCAGCTTGTGCTGTTTGGCGAAATCCACCAGATAGGCGCGTATCTTTTCTTCTTTCTTGGAAGGACGGGGAATCTGGAGCACTTCTCCGAAATACTTCCAAAGGATTTTGGGTTCGAGGGTGTTGAGCACTTCGTTCATGGTATGATGTTTTTGCGTTGTCTTTTAAAAAAGGTGGCGGAAAGGCGTCAGCAGCCATTCCATAAAGCGGGTTATCTTGGGCGTGTTGAGCCACTTTTCGTAGTCGAAATCTTCCGAAACCTCGGCGGTCTGGGCGATGTGCCTGTCCAGGAGTTCCACTATTTCGGGATTCTCGCCGTAGAGCATGATCTCATACTGGTATCGGAAACTCCGGTAATCCATATTGGCCGAGCCCATCAGGAAACGTTTCTTATCAATCAGCAGACACTTGGCGTGGAGCATGTCGGGCTTGTAGAACTTCCATTGCACGCCGGCCTTGAACATGGGCCCCATATACTTGTTGCGCAACAGGTCCACCATCGATACGTCGGAATGCATCGGCACGTGCAGCACCACTTTCACGCCGCGCGAGGCCGCGTTGGCAAGCGCCTTGCGGATTTTGTGGCCCGGCAGGAAGTAGGGCGTTTCGGCCAGGATTTCCTCCTTGGCGTTATTGATCATCTTGAGCATATAGTTTCGCACTTCCTGAAAATAAGCCGTTGGCGTGTCCTGTATGATGCCGTAACCGTGGTAGTTGATGATTTTGTTGCGTTCGAAAGGCACCATGTCGTACAGCTTGTACTGTTTGGCACTGTGCAGGAAGCAACCCTTGAACTTGCGGGTAATCGGGTTTTCCAACCTCAGGTTCAAATCCCGCCAGTTGAGGCAATAGGCGGTGAGATTGCTGGAACCGATATAGGTGATCTTGTCGTCGATGAGGAGCAGTTTGCGGTGGTTGCGCGTGTTGTTCTTGGCAAAGCTGTTGGAGATGAAGAACTTGATTTTTTTAAAGAACAAAAGTTTTACACCGGCGTTTTCCAATTCGGTAAGGAACTCGGCGGGCTTGGTGCCGTAGGCATCCACCAACAGCCGTATTTCCACGCCCTGTTTGGCTTTTTCCACCAGCACGTCTTTAAAGCGGTGGCCGATGGAATCGTCGTTGAGGCGGTAGGTTTCCAGATAAACGTATTTCTCCGCCTGACGGATATCTTCCATCATCGCCGTGAAAAGACGCAGGTTGTCGTCGAAAAGCTGTACGGAAATAGGCACGTTTTCAAACATGGCTGCACGCCACCGGCATTGCTCCCGGCAGCGGAGAGCGAATTTACGAAAAAATCGGTAGATTTCAGTTTACGATTTACCCCAAAAAAAAGCCGGATTGCAAAACAATCCGGCTTTTCTATAAGGAAGAACGATGAACTTAGTTTTCGCGTTCTTTTCCTTTGGCGGTGGAGTAGTTGATCTTTAAAGCATTCATCTTACGCAGTTCCTGCTTTACATCCGTGAGGATACCCATTTTTACCGATTTGTCGGCCTTGATGGAGGTGGTCATCAAAGGACGGTCCACTTCATCGCGCGACTGGCGTTCCACTTCGATAAACTGGGCGATATCGCGAACTCCCGAAATTTGGTCGTTGAGCTGGATACGCGGTTCGGTACCGAACTTCTGGGCATCCATGGGAGGTCCGATGTAGATAAAGCTCACCAGCGACTTCTTTTCCAGTTTCTGTACTTCGGTCGCGGTAGGCGGGTTGATGCGCACAAACAAGGTGCTTTCACGCATGGTGGTGATAACCATAAAGAAGAACAACAGCATAAAGATGATGTCGCTCATACTTCCGGTGTTGATTTCCGGCGTGCCTTTCTTGGCGTTTTTATTGAACTTTCCCATTATTTTCCTGTATTTATGGCAGCACTGGTGGGTTCTGCCTCTGAAATGGTAAGGGGAATCGCTTTCTGGATGGCTTCAATCTGGGCATCTTTCTTCAAGTCGTCGAATTTGATGCCGAACCTTTCTTGCGAAAGTTCATTCCTCAGTTCATGGAAGGCGGCGGTAAGCTCGTTCTGTACCTTTACGTACATTTCGTACGAAGTACCGCGGTCGTTACGTAACGAAACAACGCCTTTTGAAACGGGAACGGAACCCAAGCCTTCGATATCCTCTATCTTCTTTTCCGATTTCTTGGGGTCATTAGCCGGGTTTGCCAAAAACTCCTTCGCCATATCGCGCAGGTCGGCAATATCGACACGCGCGCCCTGCACCTGCAGCTCATCCCGGAAATTAACGGCCACCTTGAACACGTTGCGGTCGTGGATTTCGGGCTTCGGCGCATCGGGGGGCAGGGGGGGCGGCAATTTTCGTGCAATCCCCAAGTCCGTATTGATAGATGATGTCAACAAGAAGAATGTCAACAACAAGAACGAAATATCGGACATGGACCCTCCATTGATGGTGGGTGATTTCTTAGCCATGAGTGTTACTTTTTAAACGGTCTGGCAATTTCGGTTCCGATAAGCGTAAGCAAGGTAATGCCGAAAAGGATGTAGAACATTATCATGCCCGCGCCAATCATTTTTGAGGATTCGTAGTTTCCGCCCACTTTCTCGAACACGGCAGGATTGATGTCGGAGCCGGAAGAAACGAGGTAGGAAATCACGAAAATCACAACCAAACCCACGATACCGTAGAGAGAGGTCTTGCTTTGCTTGAAATTACCGGCAAATTGGTAGATGGAGAAGCCTACGGCCGCCAGGATTCCGAGAATCAGCAGCGCGTAAACCACAAACATCCCTATGTTGATCAATGCATTCATAGTGACAGTGCCTCCTATGTATTATTTCTGGCGGTTGTACTTCACGATCAAATCCATGAACGAAATGGAAGCGTCTTCCATCTTGTTGACGATGGCATCCACCTTGGAGCTGAGGTAATTGTAGAATGTTTGGATAACGATGGCCACGATAAGACCGAATACGGTGGTCAACAAGGCCACTTTCATACCACCGGCAACAACGGTCGGGGAGATATCACCGGCGGCTTCGATATCGTCGAACGCCTGAACCATCCCTACTACCGTACCCAAGAACCCCAACATAGGAGCCACGGCGATAACGAAAGCGATCCAGGAAAGGTTCTTTTCCAGACGGCCTACCTGAACGCCACCGTAGGAGGTAACCGATTTTTCGATCATGTCGATGCCTTCATCTGCACGTTCCAGACCTTGGTAGAAGATACTGGCCACAGGACCGCGGGTATTGCGGCAAACTTCCTTGGCAGCCACCAGACCGCCTTTCTGCAAGGCTTCTTCCACACTGTTGAGGAGTTTTTCGGTGTTGGTGGTGGCAAGGTTCAGATAAATGATACGTTCGAACACCAGAGCCAAACCGAGAATGAACACCAAAAGTACGGGCGTCATCCAGCCTGCACCCCCTTCGATGAATTTCTGCTTGAGGGCTTGGTGGAAAGATTTGTGCTGAACCTGTACGGGAGCCTGTTCGATTACCGCTTCTTCAACGGCAACGGCGTCTTCGGACTGTTCAACAACGGCTTCGGTCTCGGCCGCCTGCGGTTCGGCTTGAGCGGCTTCCTGGGCCATCGAAGAGGAACCAAAAACAAACATGGCTCCTACAAAAAGGGATGCAATCAGTTTTTTCATGATAATAGAACTTTTTTCTTTTTTATCCTTTTGTTTTTTTGTTTTCTTGCCAACCGGCGGCCACGGCATCTTCCGTATTCCGCCTGTTTAAAGCCGGGCAAATATACGGAAATTTTTTGTTGGTTTTACAACAATCTTTTTCCGCTATAATACGGCCACTTTCCGCACGAACTGCCGTTTGCCTACGGTAACCCGCACGATGTAAAGGCCTGCGGAGGGCAGGCGGTATCCGAAACGGTTCTGCCGCACAAAAGTGGCGCAGATGCGGTTTCCTATGGCGTTGAAGATTTCCACCGCCTCCATCTCTCCGGCATGGTATTCAAGCTGCAGAAAGCGGTTTTCGACACTTATCGAACATTTGTTCCAGAATATCGTCTGGCGAATGTTCAAGGTGTCGGTCGGTGTTACGGGATGCACGGTGTCTGTCGGGTTCGGATTCAGTGTATCCACCGGCGGTTCGGAAGGCAGTGTATCTACCGGGGACGGATTCACGGTATCGGTCGGTTCGGGAGCGGTTACGCCCCAAGCGAGCGTGTCGTTGCCCCAAATCTTTTCCACCAGTTCGGGGTAATCGATAAAGGGATTCCGGTTGCCTTGGAGCACAAAAACCGAGTCGTTGCGCCGGGTCTCTTTTTCGCTTACCGGATCCTGACGGTGCCATTTGAGCAGGAGTTCCTTGGCCCATTCGCTGAAATCATCGGTGTTGTTGCCCGCCAGCATATCCGATTCCCAAGAGGCGATACTGTCATGATAGCAGGTGGCCATATAAAAGTAGGTACGTGCCAAATCCCCTTTGTATTCGTCTATGGGTTCAAAGGCAGTTCCCGTATAGCCAGGAAAGGTGCATTTGCCCAGTTTGCTGCCACCTGTAAAGGTTTGTTCCGGATTCGCCACTTCTCCGAAAGGGTTGTTGTTGCGGCGTGTATTTACATAGCCCGAAACGGGATAGAGATGGAACAGGTCGGTGTACATCGGAGTGCCTTCCTTGCTTTCATGAAACCAGCTTTTGGGAAACGAATGCTCGCGGTTGTATTTGAGACAGTCGTTGTCCGCACTGCCCGAACTGCCCGTGCTGTGCTGGTCTCGCTTGAACTTGAACGGACAGTTGTTGTACATATCGATGATATTGCTGTCCGCATCGGCATCGGTCTTCAGGTAGGCATCCCAAAGATCTTTGTACTTCAGTTTCTTATGAACCTTGATGATATTGCAGAGGGTTGATTTCAGTTCAAATCCGCCCTTGTACATGGCCGAATCGTAATACCCTTCGGGTTCTTCCGCACGGCAAAACCACGCGAAACTGCATAATAAAAGCAGAAAAACGGCGAGTCTTTTCATGATGGATGTTTTTTACCGTCGTTTTAATTTTCGGGAGCGGTCGATTGGAGGAAAAGCTCGTCCATCTGCGCATCGCTGATAGGCGAGGGCGATTCGCTCATCACATCGCGGCCCGAATTGTTCTTGGGGAATGCGATATAGTCGCGGATGCTGTCGGCACCTCCAAAGAGCGCGCAAAGACGGTCAAATCCAAAAGCCAGACCTCCGTGGGGAGGGGCGCCGAATTCAAAGGCGTTCATCAGGAAGCCGAATTGGTTCTGGGCTTCTTCGTCGCTGAACCCGAGGGCGTTGAACATGCGTTTCTGCAAGTCGCGGTTGTGGATACGGATAGATCCGCCGCCCACTTCCACGCCGTTGATCACCATATCGTAGGCATTGGCGCGCACCTTGCCCGGATCGCTTTCCAGCAAAGCCTCGTCTTCGGGCTTGGGCGCGGTAAAAGGATGGTGCATCGCAAAGAAACGCTGCGCTTCTTCGTCCCATTCCAAAAGCGGAAAATCCACCACCCAAAGCACCTTGTAATTAAACGGGTCGCGCAATCCCAGGCGGTTGCCCATTTCAAGGCGCAGCTGCCCCAAGGCGGTCTTGGTCTTGGCGGTTTTTCCGGAAAGGATCAGAATCAGGTCGCCGGCCTTGGCGCCACAGGCTTGTGCCGCTTTCTGCAGGTCTTCGGGCGTATAGAACTTATCTACCGACGATTTGAAGCTGCCGTCGGCATTGCATTTGATATAGACCAAACCGCCCGCGCCCACTTGGGGACGCTTGACGAACTCGGTGAGTTCATCCAGTTGCTTGCGGGTATATTCGGCGGCGTTTTCCACACAGATGCCGCCAATCCATTCGCTTTGGTCGAACACGCTGAACTTGCCTTGCGGAAAAACGTCCTTAAGTGCGTTGAACTCCATGCCGAAGCGGATATCGGGCTTGTCCGAACCGTATTTGTCCATGGCCGTCTGCCAGCTCATGCGCGGCAGGGGCGGCAGCTCGATGCCTTTTTCAATCTTGAACAGATGCCGGATCAGGCCTTCGAAAGTCTGCAGCACGTCTTCCTGTTCCACAAAAGACATCTCGCAGTCCAACTGCGTGAATTCGGGCTGTCGGTCGGCGCGCAGGTCTTCGTCGCGGAAGCAGCGCACGATTTGGAAATAACGGTCGAATCCCGCCACCATCAACAGCTGTTTGTACTGTTGCGGAGATTGGGGAAGGGCATAGAATTCGCCTGGGTTCATGCGGGAAGGCACCACAAAGTCGCGCGCTCCCTCCGGGGTTGACTTGATAAGGAAAGGGGTTTCGATTTCCATGAACCCCAAGTTGTCCATGTACTTGCGGATTTCGATGCCCAGACGGTGCCGCAGGCTGATGTTCTTGCGCACGCAATCGCGCCGCAGATCCAGGTAGCGGTATTTCATACGCAGTTCATCGCCGCCGTCGCTATGGTCCTCAATTGTGAAAGGTGGTGTTTTGGCCGCGTTGAGCACCTTGAGTTCCGAAGCGATGATTTCGATTTCGCCGGTGGGAATCTTGGCGTTCTTGTTGCTGCGTTCGGCCACCTTTCCTTTTACCTGCACCACGAATTCCCGGCCCAAGGAGCGGGCTTGCGTGCAGAGGTCGGCATTGGCCTCCATATTGAAAACAATTTGCGTGATGCCGTAGCGGTCGCGCAAATCCACAAACGTCATGCCGCCCAAATCGCGGGAACGTTGCACCCATCCGCACAGGCAAACTTCCTTGCCGGCATCGGCCAGCCGCAGTTCGCCGTTGTTATGTGTCCTGTACATGGTATTCTGTTTTTTTCCTCTTTTGTTACTTGGTTTTGGTTTTCTGGCCATAAGTTTCAGAAGCTTG
>CAMWTX010000057.1 GCA_947177315.1 uncultured Bacteroidales bacterium
ATATGAATTTAAATTTATTACAAAGGTTTCATCCTACTTTTTGTCTACTAGGCCTCAAGATGATTACGGTTCGAATCGGAAAGGATTTTTTTGGCGATTTGTATTATCTGCTTATGTTTCAATTTTTCATCTAATGCCAAGTCTGTGATGACGGCTATCGCCCCCTGTTTACAGGCATCGTTGGCGTTACTGATGATGTTGCTCTTGCTGAATGGAGATTTGACATCGATGTAACCGTATTTGGCGGTGGTCAAGTCGGGATTGGCGTTGTCCTCGATGCCCGGATAAAGTCGTTTCCTTCCCTCCCGTGCGCTTTTGTTCACAATAGGATTAATCCAGCAGTCCGTTTCGGCGGCGTAGGCTTTCGCCACAGCGAGTATCTGCCCATAGTCCGGCGCTTGGTCATCCACAAGTTGATGTTGATACACAACGAACCCGCTCTCCGTATCGATATGCACGATGGAGAACTGCTTCGCAAGCGGCAGGGCATAGATGGCCTCTTTCTGTGCCGGGGTCAGCTTGGGACGTGTGTACTTGGCGCGGTGGGTCATCGGAAATGGTTTACTGTGCGGACGGTTCCGTTGTCTGCACAGCAAAGATAAGCCCTTTCCCAACGCGCGTTTCTTAAAAAAATGTTAAAAATGCCGGATGATTTCTTAAAATTTTTTCAAGGCCTTTTGCGCCCCCATGCGCGAGCGTAGCGATGCGCATTAATAAAACCGCCGGAGGCACCCCCCCGTGCAAGAGCGAAGCGATTTGCACTAACCAACCGCCGGAGGCACCAATTCCGTGCGCCCAAGGCGCACTCAACACCCGCCGGAGGCACCGACCGCAGCGTTGGACGCGCGTTACGGGCACAGAAACCGCCCGTGAAGGCACATGCTGCAGTTATACCTCCGTAGGACAGGTTCGTATAATGTGCCTTTCTGGCGGGCAAAGCCCGGCAGTTATTCCATAGCGTAGGCCAAGCGCGCAGGGTGCGGGGCGGCCTTGCGCCAAAGCCAGCACCGTTTAACTTGAGCCGAGAGCAGAAGCCAAACTTGTTTGGATTATGCCGAGGCGGTTAAACGTCGGCGAAGCCAACCACTTGCCGTCCGCTGAGGACCGCCCGCCGCGCAGGCGTGCCGTCCGCATAGGACACGCTTTTTTGGTTACTTTTTTGGCAAGACAAAAAAGTAACATAAGGGACAAGGGCGCCAAGCGCCCGTAACAAATCCTTCGAGCCCCCAGGCTCGCCCACCCCTTCGGCATCCCCCGAAAAAAAACATAAGGGGAAACAAGGGGGGCAAAGCCCCATAACAAGCCAACAAGGTGTTGATAACAGAAAAATTTATTTGCGTCTGTGGTGTTGGTTGATGTGGATTGGGCGCGGTGGTTCAATTTTCTTGCCGCACCATATCCTTCTGCACGCGGATGGCTTCCGAGTGGAGGCAGTTGAGAATCTGCCGCACGAAATCGAGGTCAAGGCCTTGCTTTTGGGCGGAAGCGGTCATGCGTTCCACCACCTGGTTCCAGCGGTCGAACTGTAATACCGAAAGGTTCTCCTCTTTCTTGAGTTGCCCCAATTCCTTGACTAACTGCATACGGTGGGCGAGCAATTGAATCAGCTCGTCGTCCACCTCATCGAGGATATGGCGGATGCGCGCCAACTTTACCGAACAGCAATCAGCCTTGCGGAAAACCAGGCCCGACATCAATTGCTCGAACTGGGCGAAATCCAGCTGCTGGGAGGCATCGCTCAAGGCTTTTGCAGGCGTGGGGTGCACCTCCAGCATCAGACCGTTCATTTCCAAGTCCAGGCCGTTCTGCGCCAGTTCCGGCAGATACTCGCGCTTTCCCCCGATATGGCTCGGGTCGCACAGCAACGGAATCTCGGGATGGCTGCGCTTCATCTCCACGGCAATCTCCCACAGCGGTGCATTGCGGTAAGGCATGGAGTTATACATGCCGAAACCCCGGTGAACCGCGCCTACCGGACCTTTGGCATGGCGACAGACGCGCTCGATGGCACCCAACCACAACGCCAAATCGGGACTGGTGGGGTTCTTTACCCATACGGGATTGGAACAGCCTTCCAAGGCGCCGGCAATCTCTTCCATCAGAAAGGGGTTGCCCGTGGTGCGCGCCCCGATCCACAGCTGGTCGATGCCGTATCGGAGACACAGTTCCACATGGGCGGCGTTCGCCACCTCGGTGGTTACGGGAATCCCGTAGGTCTTCTTGGCTTCCGCCAGCCATTCCAAGGCTTTTTCGCCCATGCCCTCGAACGAACCCGGACGGGTGCGCGGCTTCCACGCCCCGGCACGGAACACCTTGACCGGCAGAGGCGGATTGGAGGCGTTGTAACGCGATAGAAAAGCCGCCGTTTCCAAGACTTGTTCGCGGCTCTCGGCGCCGCAGGGGCCGGCTATCAATGTAAATTCCTGTTGCATGGTCTTGCGTTTTTATGCGGTTATTCCGCGCCCTGTTCCCGCAAGTATTGTTCCTCTTCCTCCCGGGTCAGGGTTCTTTTGCCGTTATAGCGTATCTCTTCTTCGTTCTCACCGTACTTGACGCGCATTTCGGGATTGCCGTCCCGGTCGTAGTGAATCCACGTCCCTACACGGCTGCCCATACGGTAATACCCCTCCTCCCGCAACACGCTGTTTTCGTCAAAGCGGCGGTGCTGCCCGTTGGGGATGCCGCCCGAATACGAACCCTGAAAAGAAAGCCGTTTCTTCTTTCCGTTCTCTGTCCAGTACGACCGCCATACGCCTTCCCTTTCGCCCAGGCGGTAACTGCCCTCCGAGAACTCCTTGTCGTGGCGGTATTCCCATCGGCCATCCTCCAATCCCTCCACAAAACGACCCTTGGCGATCACCTGCAGGCTGTCGTTGTATTCCACGCTCTCCCCGTCTAACTTTCCCTGACGGTATTCCTGTTCCAGACGCACCTTGCCGTCGGGAAAATACCACACCCAGCTCCCCTCGTGCCTGCCGTTGCGGAACTGCCCCTCCTGCTCGAGGCTGCCGTCGGGATAGAAGTACCGCCATGTGCCGTACTTGCGCCCCTTGAAGTAATGCCCCGTGCAGCGCAGTTTCCCGTCGGGATAATACTCTTTCCAGTCGTCGCGCAGATTGCCGTTCTCATCCACCGGGCCGCTGCCGGTAATTACGCCGTCTTTAAAGAAAATGCCCTGCACCACCTTGCCCGTCAGACTGTCGTACTGGCGGCATATCCCCTCGGGTTTGCCGTTGCGGTATCCCACGCGGAATTTGGGCATCCCGTTGGCGTAGTATTCGGTGTGAACCTCCATCGGAGCGATTTCCGGTGCGTCTTCCTGCAGAACGCCCTGCACGTATTTCTGCAAAACCAGCAGACTGCCCAAACTGTCGTATTCTTTGTAATAGCCTTCTTTGAGCCCGTCTTGGTAAGGGCATTCCCACCTCAGCGCGCCGTTTTCGTAAAAGTCTTTCCATTCGCCCTGCCGACGGCCCTCCCGGTCGCGGCGGTTCACGCCCTGACGGAACACCATCATGCCGTTCTTGAAGAAAGTAAAGACCGAAACATCGCCGTAGGCGTTATAGCGTTTGTCGAGGCCGTTTTCCAGGCCGCCGGAAAAGCGGGTGCACTGCAGCAGAACGCCCGCCGTGTCGGTGATGCGGCGCAGGCCCTGCAAGGTGTCGTTCACAAAATCTTCATAAACGGTGCGGTCCGGATAACGGCTCACGCTCAGACCGTTTTTCTTGCCGGCAAGATAGTGTATCTCGCGCCACGCGCGCCCGTTCTGGTAAAAAGTCCACTTGCCGTGCAGAAGCAGGTCTTTGCGCGCCCCCTCCGATACCAGGTTGCCCTGTTCGTCGTAGTTTTTCCAAAGGCCTTCAGGCTGCCCGTTCACAAAATAACCCTGGGCGGAAACCACACCGTTTTCATGAAAAAACTGCTTGAACTCAGCCCCGGCGGGCAGGGTGTCGGCCTCCGCGAACCAATGGAAAAAGCAAAGAAGGAATGCCAGCCTCATATCAGCTCAGGCTCAACATGGTTTCGATGGGTCTGCGCGCCTTGTCAATCAACTCCTTGTCCAGTATAATCTCGGGCGTTTCGTCCTTGAGGCAGCGGTAAAGCTTCTCCAGGGTGTTGAGCTTCATGTGCGGACAGTCGTTGCAGGCGCAGGATTCCTGATTCGAGGCCACATGAAACACCTTGCCGGGCGCCGTTTTCTGCATCTGGTGCAGGATGCCCGTCTCGGTGGCCACGATGTATTCGCGCGAAGAATCCTTCACGATAAAGTTGAGCATCGCGGCGGTGGAACCCACAAAATCGGCCACCTGCAGCACCGCCGGATTGCATTCGGGGTGGGCGATCACCTTGGCTTCGGGATAGGCCTGTTTGAGTTTGAGCACCTTTTCGGCATCCAGCATGTCGTGGATATGGCAGCTGCCCTGCCAGAGCTTCATATTGCGGCCCGTTTCGCGGTTGATGTAGCCGCCCAGGTTCTTGTCGGGAACGAACAGAATCTTCTCGTCTTTGGGAAAAGTCTCCACAATCTTGAGCGCGTTGCCGGAAGTGCAGATCACATCGGAAAGCGCCTTTACCTTGGCCGAGCAGTTCACATACGAAAGCACCTTATGGTCGGGGAATTCGGCCTTCATCCGCGCCAGTTCCTCCGCATCGCAGGAATCCGCCAGCGAGCAGCCGGCCTCGAGGTCGGGCAGCAGCACCTTCCTTTCGGGATTGAGTATCTTGGCGGTCTCCGCCATAAAGTGAACCCCGGCGAACACGATGATGTTGGCCGTGGTCTCCGCCGCGCGGCGCGCCAAGGCCAGGCTGTCGCCGATATAGTCGGCTATGTCCTGAATTTCGGGTATCTGGTAATAGTGGGCCAGGATAACCGCGTTCTTTTCCTTGCGCAGCCTGTTGATTTCCGATACAAAGTCCATAACGCACGAATTTGGTTTGAAACTTATCTCACGCACCTTGCGGCGCGTAACCACAAATTTACGGATATTTCCCATACCTTTGCCGCCATGTATCCTAAAATCATTCTCAAACCGGGCAAGGAAGAATCCCTGCGGCGCTTCCATCCCTGGGTCTTTTCGGGCGCCATCGCCAGGGTGGAGGGGGGAACCCTCGAAGAGGGCGACAAAGCCCAGGTGTATTCTTCCCAAGGCGATTTTCTCGGGGTGGGGCACGCGCAGGTGGGCAGCATCTCGCTGCGAGTGCTGGCCTTCGAGCCGGTTTCCATCGATGCCGGCTTTTACCGCAGGCGCATCCGCCAGGCTTTGGAACTGCGCCGGAAAATGAATCTGATCACACCCCGAAACAACACTTTCCGCCTTATCCACGGCGAGGGGGATTCCCTCCCGGGTCTGGTGGTGGATATCTACGGGAACACGGCGGTGATGCAGGCCCATTCGCCGGGAATGCACTTGGACCGGGAGCTCATTGCCTCCGCGCTGATGGAGGAATGCGCCGGATGGGTGGAGAATGTCTATTACAAGTCCGAAAACACGCTTCCTTTCAAGGCGGAACTGGATGCCCAAGACGGCTATCTGGTGGGCGAGCGCGGGGAGGAACGCCCCGTGGCGGTGGAAAACGGCCTGCAATTCTATCCGGACTGGGAGGAGGGGCAGAAAACGGGCTTCTTCATAGACCAGCGCGACAACCGTGCCTTGGTGGAACGCTATGCCGCCCAAAAACGGGTGCTGAACATGTTCTGCTACACGGGCGGTTTCTCGCTCTACGCCCTGCGTGCCGGCGCTCGGGAAGTGGTTTCGGTAGATAGTTCCGAAAAGGCCGTGGCGCTGACACGGCAGAACGTGGCGCTCAACTTCGGAAAATGCGCGCCGCACCAGGCGGTGGCCTGCGATGCCTTTGATTACCTGCGGGAACACGGAAAGGATTTCGACCTGATGATTCTCGACCCGCCGGCCTTTGCCAAGCACCGTAATGTGTTGCACCAGGCCTTGCAGGGTTACCGCAAGCTGAACGCCATCGCCTTTAAGAATATCGCGCCCGGGGGGATTCTCTTTACGTTCTCTTGCTCGCAGGCGGTTTCCCGGCAGGATTTCCGGCTTGCCGTATTCAGCGCGGCGGCGCAGAGCGGCCGAAACGTAAGAATTCTGCATCAGCTCTCGCAGCCGGCGGATCACCCGGTAAACCTCTACCATCCCGAAGGGGAGTATCTCAAAGGGCTGGTGCTTTACGTGGAGTAGGGGTTGCGGGGTTTGTTGGTTTTCAATAGAGCTTTTAAATTAGTCTATTTGAAAACAATGTCTTATCTTCGCAGAACAGCATGGATGCAGTGTAATGAAAAGAGAAGAAGTTATCGATAATATCCAACGTGTGGCAAAAGCCGCCTTACCGCTTGATGCCTCTGTGTTCCTTTATGGGTCACGGGCACGCGGAGACGCGCATGGGGGCAGTGATTGGGATTTGTTGATAATTCTTGATAAACCGGATTTGACAATTGGAGATTACGGTCTTGCCTATCCGTTTCGTGAATTGGGTTGGGAAATCGACGAAACTATCAGTCCACAAATATATTCCCGTAAAGAATGGGAATCTTTTTCATACTCTCCTTTTTACAAGAATGTTGAACAAGATAAAATTGTTTTAATATGAGTCTAAGCGAAGAAGAACGGTTAGTAATGGTAGATTACGAAATAGAAAAAGCCTATGGTACGTTGGCACAAGTAGAGGTTTTGCAACAATCGGGCTTTTGGGATGGGGTTGCCAATAGATTGTATTACGCCGCTTTTCATGCTGTCAACGCTCTTTTGCTTAAGAATGGGCATCAAGTACATACGCATCATGGTGCAAGTGCTGTGTTCCAACAATTATTTGTAAAAACGGGTGTCTTGCCTAAAGAAACAGCGGAATTGTATTCGATACTTCAAACCATGCGCGAAAAAAGCGATTACAATTGTTCCTTTGGGGCCACCGAAAATATTATAAAACCATTGATTGAACCTACCCGGAATCTTCTTGAAAAGATAAAGGGCGTTCTTTCTGAAAAATAAAAGGGAAATCCTATATTTTTCCTATCTTTGTAACCCGTAGGGGAAAAGATACCCGGAATTTCACGACACATTAAACAAACCCAACAATATGAAAAAGTTACTCTTTATTTTGATGAGTGTTGCGGCCTTATTGGGCTGGAGCACGGTTTCCGCACAGGATTATTCGGCGGAATTCAAGGATGCCGAAGGAGCAAAAGGAGCCTTTGGTGAACAAAATTTCACGCTTGACGGAAAAGCATGGTATGCCACGTGTGGATATTATGACAAAACAGGAGAGCATTTCCGTCTCGGAAGACGTGAGAAGGATGCCGAAAGTGCTAAACCGGTAGATAGCAAATTCACCACGCTCGGTATTAGCGAACAAGGTGCTGTATTGGAAATGAAGTGGGACTTTGAAAACATCACCTCTTTCCAAATTGTTAGCTCCTACAACTGGGAAGCCAACAATAAAGTTACCCTGTTGGTTTCTACCGATGAAGGTGCTACATATACCATTGTAAAAACAGAAACGATAGATGTAAAAGACCCTTCCAATGAGATTGTAGAACGTGTCTTTTCCGATGAGACTGCGAGAGAAAAAGCCCGTTATGCCTTGGCACTTGAAGGAGAAAAAGCAGGTGTTTGCCGTCTGAATCTGACCAAAGTTTCCACGAATGAAGAAGTTGAAGGGGATACAAAAGCGCCCGAAATCAAGAGTGTCTTAACGACCAACGCCACCACGGTAGAAGTTCTTTTCAACGAAGCTTTGGATGCCGCTTCCGCCGAAACGATAGCCAACTATGCCGTTAACAACGACATTACCGTAAGCGCCGCCAAACTCGGCGAAGACAACAAAACTGTTACCCTCACCACTTCGGCCATGACCGAAGGTACCACCTACGAACTTACCGTAAACGGAGTGAAGGATGCCGCCGGCAACGCTACCCAAAACCTTAAGGCTGTCTTTGCTTTCGGTGCCGTTGAAGTGGAAAATATCGCCGCTTTGGTAGCGATGCGCGATACGTATATCGAAGGTCAGAAATACCGGGTGAAAGGCGAAGTGGTCGTTACCGCCCTTATCGGTAAGTTCGGTAAACAAAAAAATACCACCAATGCTTGGATTCAAGACAAAGGTTGCGAAAAGTCCAAGGGTCACTCCATGATGCTGTATTATGTGAACGACCTGCTGAAAGATGCCAAGGTGGGCGATGTATTGTCGGGTTTGACAGGTGAACTGACGGTTTACAACGACTTGATCGAAATGCAGAATTTCGATACCGAAGCAATTGAAATCAAAGGTACCGCCGATATTACCGTAGATGATGTAACGATTGCCGATTTGTCCGGTGCCGACAAATGGCTGTACCAAAACGCCATGGTTCGCGTTAAAGGCGTGAAATTTGGCCAAGAGGCCGGTGAAACATTTGCTGAAGACAAATCGTACAATATTACAGATGACAAAACCACGATAGCTATCTACACCAACCGCGAAGGTAGCTATCTTGGAACCAAAGTTCCCCTTACTAAATGTGATATAACCGCTTATGTAGGCTACCACAATGCTGCTCAGTTGGGTCTGCGTACCAAAGAAGATATTGTGGCTTCTTCCGATAACACCGCAGTGGAAAACAACGAAGCCATCCGTTTCAGCGTTTATCCCAACCCCACCGACGGTATGTTGAATGTGGAACTTGCCGAAGGCGGGCAGTTCAGCCTGTTCGTTTACAACATGAACGGTCTGCAGCTGATGCGTCACGACGGCTTGGTGGACAACGCTCGCGTTGACCTCTCCGGCCTCGCCCACGGTATGTATATCGTGGAACTCCGCACGGCCGAAGGCGTGGTTCGCACCAAGGTGGTGGTAAGGTAATTCCTTTCCACGGCTTGAAAAGAGGCGCATCGGAATTTCCGATGCGCCTCTTTTATTTTTAATCAGTATCTTTACAACCTCTAATCATAGGTTGAAAAACAAAAACCATGAAAACAAAACTATTCAAGACATGGT
>CAMWTX010000058.1 GCA_947177315.1 uncultured Bacteroidales bacterium
TTTAAAACAACACCTGCCCCACATACGTCATTTCGTTATAATTCGCCAGATAGAACAGGGCGGGCAGGGCCGCCGCGAACAGCAAGGCCGGCAGGGCTACGGTGGCGTTGATCCAGACGCTTTTCTGAAACTTGCGCAGGAGGGACACGACCAGAAAAACCAAAAAGGGAATGATCGGGGCAAGGTAAACCGCCAGTTTGCCGCTCACTGCCGAAAGCATCACGAAAGTGGTCAGAACGGTGATGCTCCAGAAATGTTCGGTGTCGGAGGTGAAGCGGCGCTTGGCCAGGGCCGCCAGCCATACGCCGATTAACAGCAGGCTGTACGGAGCCAGGCAGGGCCATATCTGTACAAGGTAGTAGTAAAACGGCTTCTTGTGGTGGAAGGCGTTCACGGCGCGGTCGCGGGTCTGATGGAAGAGCAGGTTGTCGAGGTATTCGGTTCCGCCCTCCAGATACACCATCAGGAACCAAAGTCCGCACAGGAGCAGCAGAACCGCCCACACCCGGGCGTTCCAATAGCGGAAGAAAGTGCGCCCTTCGCGTTTGAAAAGCAGGAATACCAAGGGACAGAACAAAGGCATGAGGATGCCAACCGGCCCTTTGGTAAAGACGGCCAGGAACACCCACAGGCCGAACAGCAGGCTCTGTTTCTTATGGTTTCCCCTACCCTGGTACATGCGGAAAAAGGTGCGCAGGGCAAGCAGGATAAAGAGGCACATGAGCGTGTCCATGCGCACAAAGATGTTCAATCCCAGGAACATGCCGCATGTGATGAGCATCAGCTGCGAAGTGAGCCGCCATTCCTTTTCGGGCAAGGTGCAGTCGGCGATGATCCAGTTGCGCATGATACGCATGATGAGCAGTGCCGGAACCAGGGAGAACAGCCCGATGAACCACATGTAGTGCGTGCCGAAAACCAGTTTTCCGAGCATCACGATCCAAAGGTAGAGCGGCGGTTTGTCGGCGTATGGCAGGCCGTTGTTGGTAAAGGTGAAGATATGGCCGTTGCGCAGGGCTTCGTCGGCGATGCTGAGGTAGCGCAATTCGTTGGAAATGGAAAAATCGCGGAAAACGAGGATAGGCAGAAAGGCTATCAGTACAAGCAGGGGCAGGTATTTTTCGAGCTTTTTCATTTCCGGACAAGGGATTGGCTTATTTCAGATTTATTTCATAGACCTTTTCTCGCCATGGCATAATCCAAGCAAGCTTGGCTTCTGCTCATGGCTTAACGAAAACGTTGGTTTTCAACCGACCTTTTCTCGCCATGGCATAGTCCAAGCAAACTTGGCCTCTGCTCATGGCTTAACGAAAACGTTTGTGTCGTTAACGCGGTAGTTGATGTAGTTGCGGCGCATCCAGTGCAGGGCCATGCAGTCCAGGAAAGGCCCCACGAGGCGGTTCCACACGCTGTATTTGGAAACCCCGGCGATACGCGCGTAAGAAGGCACGTGAATCTGTTTGGCCGTGCCGCCGTCCTGCAGCAGTATCAAGGCCTGGATAAAGCGGTGCATGCCGGTAAAGAAAGGCATCCGCTTGGCGTTTTCGGTGCGGATGACCTTGAGCGGACAGCCGGTATCGACCGCCCCGTCGTGTGTGATGGAGCGGCGGAAAGCGTTGCCGATTTTCGATTGTATTTTCTTGGACCACGTGTCCTGGCGGTTCATGCGGATGCCCGCCACCAGCGTGTATTCCTTGCGGTGTTCCAGCAAGGTGTTGAAGTCTTCGGGCAGGGTCTGCAAATCGGCGTCGATATAGCCGAGGTATTCCGATTGCGCGTAGTCAAAGCCGGCCTTGAGCGCGGCGCTTTTCTTGGCGTTGACCGGATAGGAGAGATAGAAGAAATCGGGGTTCTTGGCGCAAAGCTCCTTGATGAGAGGCAGACTGTTGTCGGACGAGCCGTCGTTGACGAACAGCACGCAGGATTTGCAGACGGCACGGGGCAGGTATTCGGCCAGTTTCTCGCCCAGGGCGGGAATGCAGTCCTGTTCGTTATAGACGGGAACGATAATCGTAAACTCGTAGTCGGCGGTGCGGTTCATGGTGTAAGCTTATAATATCTTTGGGGCGGCAAAGGTAAGGATAAGAATCTTTTCCGCCACATCGAATTTTAATACTTTTGCGCCGTTGAATGTTAACAGCCGCTTATGCTCAGCCCCAAGAACTTTGTCCGTAAGATAGGTTTCGATTCCATCGCCGAATCGTTGCAGGGGCTCTGCATCACGCAGGAAGCCGCCGATCTGGCGGGCAAGCTGCGCCCTATCGAGGGTTTCGACAAACTGATGCTCTTCCTGCACCAGACCGCCGAGTTCAAACGGGTGCTGGATCTGGAAAAGCCCTTCCCTTCGCAGGACTACTACCCGATGGGCGAGGAGCTGGCGCGTCTGCGGATTGAAGGCAGCTACATTACCCTGCAGGGTCTGCAGCGGTTCCGGGCTTCGTACAAGACCCTGGGCGAAATCAAGGATTATCTTTCGAAACTGGACGCGGAGATTTATCCGCATTTATTAGAATTTTCCGCGTTTTTGGAGATAGACGGGAACATCCTTCCCGAAACGGACCGTATCCTGACCCAGACGGGCGAGATTCGCGACAACGCCTCCGAAAACCTTTTGCGTATCCGCAACCTCATACGCCGCAAGTCTTCGCAGACGCAAACCTATATCGGGCGTTACATGAGCGCCGCCAAGCAACAGGGCTGGGTGGAGGAAAACGCCGAAGTGACGGTGCGCAACGAACGTCTGGTGATACCCGTGGGGGCGGCCTACAAGAAGAGCATGCGCGGCTTTATCCACGATGTTTCCGCCACGGGGCAGACGGTCTTTATGGAACCGGAGGAAATCTTTAACCTCAACAACGAGATTGTGGAGCTCCGGAACGAGGAAAGGCTCGAAATCATCTCGATTCTGAAGCGTTTCAGCGATTTTTTGCGGCCTAAATCCGACAGCCTGCGGCGCGCCTACCGTTTTCTTACCGCCGTGGATTTTCTGCGGGCCAAGGCGCTTCTGGCGCAGCTGTTGCAGGGCAGGCTGCCCGTGGTGAGGAACGAACCCTGCCTTCAATGGCAGAAAGCCATGCATCCGCTGCTCTACCTTTCGCTCAGGAAACAGGGCGAAGAGCAAAGGATTGTACCCCTGGACATCCACCTGGAGGCGGGAGAACGCATCGTGATTATCTCCGGTCCCAACGCGGGCGGAAAATCGGTCTGCCTCAAGACGGTGGGACTGCTGCAATACATGCTGCAATGCGGCCTGCTGATTCCGGTAAACGAAGACTCCCAGGCCGGTTTCTTCAAGAACATCTTTGTGGATATAGGCGACGAGCAGTCTATCGAGAACGATCTCTCCACCTACAGTTCCCACCTGACCAACATGAAATTCTGGGTGGAACACGCCGATTCCTCCACCCTATTCCTCTGCGACGAATTGGGCGGGGGAACCGAACCCAATGTGGGCGGCGCCATCGCCGAAGCCTTGATAGAAACGCTGCTGCGCAAAGGTGCCTACGGTATCGTGACCACGCACTACACCAACCTCAAGCTGATGGCCAAACGGCATCCGGGCATCGTCAACGGCGCCATGCTCTTTGACCAGGAAGCCTTGCGGCCACTCTACGTGTTTCAGAAAGGGCTACCGGGCAGTTCTTTCGCCTTTGAAATCGCGCGCAAGATAGGCCTGCCCGAAACCCTGCTGGCCTCGGCATCCAAAAAGGCGGGGCGGCAGCAGATGCACTTTGAGCAGGAACTGCAGCAAATCGAAGTGCAGAAGCACGAAATAACGCGCAAACAGCAGCAGATAGACATTGCCGACAACCTGCTCTCCGAAACGGTAAAGAAATACACGGCGCTGCTCTCCGACTTGGAAGCCAACAAAGCCGACTTGATGCGCCGTGCCAAGGAAGAAGCCAAAACTTTGGTAAAGAACGCCAACGCGGAAATAGAGCGCGTGATCAGGGAAATCCGCGAGGCGCAGGCCGAAAAGGAAGCCACCGCGAAACTGCGGCGGGAACTGCGCCAAAAGGTGGAGGATGAGGTAACCCGTCAGGAAGAAAAACCGCGCAAAACAACGGAAAAAAGCCCTAAAACACCCCGGAAAACCGAATCCGCGCCGATGCCGCTCCAAGAGGGCGCTTTCGTGCGGATGGACGGCACGGGAAGCGTGGCGCAGATTGAGAAAATCAAGGGGGATTCGGCACGAGTCAACTTCGACTTCATGCACATGCAGGTGCCTCTCTCACGCCTGGTGCCGCTCAGCAAGGCCGAAGCGGAACAATATGTAAGGAACCTGCCCAAATCGCAGGTGAGCGTGCAGGGCCTCAACAGCGGCGGGGCGAATTTCAAGCCCTATGCCGACATACGGGGCATGCGGGCGGACGAGGCTTTGGCAGCAGTGGGAAAACTTTTGGACGAAGCCCTGCTGTACGGGCACAAGCATGTGGAGATACTGCACGGAAAGGGCAACGGCGTGTTGCGCCAGCTTACCCGCGCCACGGCCGCCAAGAATCCGCATGTGGTTTCCTACGCCGACCAAAGCGAGGAATTCGGCGGCACGGGCATCACGTTGATAGAATTAGGCTGAGCCAGAGGGAGCGTACTTGAGGTACGTGACCGAAGTGCGAATCCCGAAGATAAAACAAACCTCAGGCCAGCGTGAATGCCGGAATAGAAGGGGTAAGATGCGACGCATCGAGGGGGAGCCGGAGGGAGCGTACTCAAGTACGTGACCGAAGCGCGAGTCCCGAAGATAAGGAAGCAGATTGCCCCTTATATTTCGGCATTATTATAGTCGTCGTAGAGCAGCTTGTCGTAGGGGTACCGCGTCAGATGCACCCGCTTCACTTCTTCGTAAAGCATCTGCTTGAACGCCTCCACATTCTTTTTCTGAACCGCCGATACAAAGATGCAGGGCGCGTTTTCCTTGGCGTACCACATCTGCTGCAGATCCTCCAGACTGTAGTTGCGCTTGGTGACGGGGCTCAGGTCGTCGGGGTCTTTCTCCTCGTAGGTATAGGCATCCACCTTGTTGAACACCACGATGGTCTTCTTGTCCGCCGCACCGATTTCGGCCAGGGTCTGCCGCACGATTTCCATCTGTTCCTCGAATTCGGGATGCGAAACATCCACCACATGGAGCAGGATATCGCTTTCCCGAACCTCGTCGAGCGTGGATTTGAACGATTCCACCAGGCTGTGGGGCAGCTTGCGGATAAATCCCACCGTATCGGACAGCAGGAACGGCAGGTTGCCGATAACCACCTTGCGCACCGTGGTGTCGAGGGTGGCGAACAACTTGTTTTCCGCCAGCACCTCCGATTTGCCCACCAAGTTCATGATGGTTGACTTGCCCACATTGGTATAGCCCACCAGCGCCACACGCACCATGCTCACGCGGTTTTTGCGCTGCAACACTTTCTGTTTGTCGATTTCGGCGAGCTTGCTCTTGAGCAGCGTTATCTTGTCGTGGATAACCCTTCGGTCGGTCTCGATTTCCTTTTCGCCCGGGCCGCGCATACCCACCCCGCCGCGCTGTTTGCTCAAGTGCGTCCACATGCCCGTAAGACGCGGCAACAGATACTGATACTGCGCCAGCTCCACCTGCGTACGCGCATGGGCGGTGCGGGCGTGCTTGGCAAAAATGTCGAGGATCAGCGTGGTGCGGTCAAGCACCTTGCATTTGAGTTCCTTTTCCAGGTTGCGCGACTGGGCGGGGCTTAGCTCGTCGTCGAACACCACCATGTCTATCTTCTCCGCCTCCACGTAGGTCTTCACCTCCGAGAGCTTGCCCGAACCGATGTAGAACTTGCCGTTGGGCAGATCCAAGCGTTGCATGAACACCTTTTCGGTCTTGGCCCCGGCGGTATCCACCAAAAAAGAAAGTTCCTTGAGGTATTCGGTCTCTTTCTCCACCGTGGTGCCCCCCGTGGCGATGCCCACCAGAACGGCCCGTTCCTGTATTTTCTTAGTTTCGATGTACGCCATTAGAAACCGATAATCTTACGCACTTCCGAAACGGTCTTGCGCGCGCTTTCCCGCGCCTTTTCCTCACCCGTTTTGCGAACCTTTTCCAGATAGGCGTCGTCGGCAAGGATTTCCTTGATTCTCTCGCGGTACGGCGCCACAAAACGAATCGTGTCCTCCGCCAGCTGCTTCTTGAGATCGCCGTAACGGATCGAACAGTTGTTGTAGGCGGCGTTAAAGGTATCGTAAACCTCCGGAGAACAGAGCACACTCACCAACTGGAACAGGTTGGCGATTACCTCCGGCTTTTCCTGGTTCATCTCCACCGGACCCGAATCGGTGGTGGCGCGCATGATTTTCTTGCGGATCACCTCGTCTTCGTCGGTCAGGAAAACGGCATTGTTGCCGCTCTCGCTCTTGCCCATCTTGCCGCTGCCGTCCAGACCGGGAATCTTAACGAGGTTGTTGCCGAAATTAAACGCCTGCGGCTGCCCGAAATACTCCGTGCCGTACATGTGGTTGAACCGCTGGGCAAACACGCGCGTCATTTCCAGATGCTGCTCCTGGTCTTTGCCCACCGGCACGAAATCGGCCTTGTGAATCAGGATGTCCGCCGCCATGAGCGAAGGATAGGTCAACAGCCCCGCGTTCACGTTGTCGGGGTTCTGCCGCGCCTTGTCCTTGAAAGAGGTGCAGCGTTCCAACTCGCCCAGATAGGCGTTCATGTTCAGGAACAGGTAGAGCTCGGCGGTTTCCGGCACATCGCTCTGGGCGTAGATGGCCACTTTCTCAGGGTCGATGCCGCAGGCGATATAGGTGGCCAGGATGTCCTTGACGTTCTGCCGCAGGTGTTCCGGATGCGGATGCGTGGTGAGGCTATGGTAGTCGGCAATGAAAAAATAGCAGTTGTACTCGTCCTGCATGCGGATAAAGTTGCGCAACGCGCCGAAATAGTTTCCCAAATGCAGGTTCCCCGTGGGGCGGATGCCGCTTACGACAATCTTCTTCATCTCTTCTCTTTTAGGGCGGTTAAAGGCCACGAAAATACATTATTTTGCGCTCAGCCGCAAACTACAGCCCGAACAGGCGCAAGGCGTTGGCGGTCGTGGCGCGGGCGGCTTCCTGGGGCGTGATGCCGAGGATGTCCGCCAGTTTGTGCCCGATGATGGGAATCGTGGAGCTGTCGTTGGGTTTGCCCCTGAACGGCACGGGAGAAAGCCAGGGCGCATCGGTTTCGAGCACGAGCGAATCCAAAGGCACGTTCCTGACCACCTCCGGCAGACCGGCGTTCTTGAAAGTGAGCACGCCGCCGATGCCGAAAAGAAAACCCAGGTCGAGCACACGCGCCGACTGTTCCACACTGCCGCTGTAGCAATGAAAAACCCCGCGGAGCGAACCGTCCTGTTCTTCCTTGAGGATATGCCAGGCTTCCTCAAAGGCGTTCCTTACATGCAGCACCACCGGCAACCGGCGTTCCTTGGCCCAACGCAGCTGGGTGCGGAAAGCGTCTTGCTGCTGGTGAAAGAAAGTCTTGTCTTGGTAAAGGTCGATGCCGATTTCGCCCACCGCCACATAAGGGGTGTTCCCCTCCTGTGCGGCATCGGCGTCAAGATGCCTGTAAAGCAGGTCGAGAGCCTGCATGTAGTCTTGCCGCACTTCGGTGGGATGCAGCCCGATGGTGGGATACACCGTACCGGGAAAGGCGCGGCAGAGCTCCATGATGGGCGCTACCGAATGCAGGTCCACGCCGCCCAATATCTGCTTATAGACGCCGGCTTCGAGGGCTTTCTCCACCAAAGCCTGCGCCTTTGGCTGACCCTCCGCCGGATCGTAGGTGTGGGTATGAGTGTCTATCCAGTTCATCTTCTTTCGTTCAACCCACAAAGGTAACAACTTGCATAGACCTTCGCAGAAAAAATTTTAAGAAATCATCCGTCATTTTTAACATTTTTTTAAGAAACGCGCGTTGGGAAAGGGCTTATCTTTGCTGTGCAGACAACGGAACCGTCCGCACAGTAAACCATTTCCGATGACCCACCGCGCCAAGTACACACGTCCCAAGCTGACCCCGGCACAGAAAGAGGCCATCTATGCCCTGCCGCTTGCGAAGCAGTTCTCCATCGTGCATATCGATACGGAGAGCGGGTTCGTTGTGTATCAACATCAACTTGTGGATGACCAAGCGCCGGACTATGGGCAGATACTCGCTGTGGCGAAAGCCTACGCCGCCGAAACGGACTGCTGGATTAATCCTATTGTGAACAAAAGCGCACGGGAGGGAAGGAAACGACTTTATCCGGGCATCGAGGACAACGCCAATCCCGACTTGACCACCGCCAAATACGGTTACATCGATGTCAAATCTCCATTCAGCAAGAGCAACATCATCAGTAACGCCAACGATGCCTGCAAACAGGGGGCGATAGCCATGATTACCGATCTTTGTTTGAACGAAGAACTTTCGATTTACAAGGCAAAATCGATCACTTTCGACATTTTTTTCGGACGGAACATAGACAAGGACGGAAACCCGAACTACACCCAAGACGAGGTGC
>CAMWTX010000059.1 GCA_947177315.1 uncultured Bacteroidales bacterium
TTATCAAATCGGTGCTGGACGGTTCGGTGATTCTGACCACCTGGAGCCCCGAACGCGGCCATATCATGGTTATCGAACACGACAGCAAACTGATTTCCGTTTATGCGGCTGCGGCCGCACTCTTTAAGCGCACGGGCGAGTTCGTGCGGGCGGGCGAGGCCATCGGCATCGCCGGGCAGTCGGTCTTTAACGGCGAGCTGGTTCACCTGCATTTTGAACTTTGGTATAACGGCACGCCCGTAGATCCCGAAAAACACTTGATTTTATGAGCAAGACCGAACGCCTTGCGGTGCTGGGTTCCACCGGTTCCATCGGAACGCAGACGCTTGATGTCGTAAGGGCGTATCCCGACAGATTCTCCATCGAGGTACTCACGGCTTGGAACCAGGCCGACCTGTTGATAGAACAGGCTCTTGAATTTTTGCCGAACATAGTGGTGATAGGCAACGAGGCCTGTTACGGCAAGGTAAAGGACGCCTTGGCGAAGACCGATGTAAAGGTGTTTGCCGGCATGTCTTCGATTGTGGATGTGGCTTCCTGCGGCACGGTGGATACCGTGGTGACCGCCTTGCTCGGTTCGGCGGGATTGCGCCCTACCCTGAGCGCCATCGAGGCCGGCAAGAAGATTGCCTTGGCCAACAAGGAAACCTTGGTGTCGGGCGGCGAGTTGGTCTGCCGCAAAGCGCATGAGAACAAGGTAATCATCAATCCTATCGATTCGGAACATTCCGCCATTTTCCAATGCCTTGCCGGCGAAACCGGCAACCGTGCCGAAAAGATTTTCCTGACCGGCTCGGGCGGCCCTTTCCGCGGTAAAAAAGCCGCAGAACTGCAGGGGGTAAGGCCGCAAGAAGCCTTGAAGCACCCCACCTGGCACATGGGCAGGAAAATTTCGATAGATTCGGCCACCTTGATGAACAAGGGGCTTGAAATGATTGAGGCGCGCTGGCTCTTCGGGCTCGCTCCGGCCGATATCGAAGTGGTGATACACCCCGAAAGCATCATCCATTCGATGGTTTCTTTCGCCGACGGTTCGGTCAAGGCGCAGTTGGGACTGCCGGACATGCGGCTGCCCATCCAGTACGCGCTCACCTTTCCCGAAAGACTGGCAATGGATCTGCCTCGGCTCGACCTTACCGCCTTGGGATCGCTGCATTTCGAGAAACCCGATACCGACACTTTCCGTTGCCTGCCCTTGGCCTACCGCGCCATGAAGAAAGGCGGCAATATGCCTTGCATCATGAACGCCGCCAACGAAGTGGCCGTACAGGCATTCTTAGAAGAACGCCTGCCGTTCACCGCCATTGCCGACCTTATCGAAGAAGCCATGGAAAATGTGGCGTTCATAGCCTCGCCCAATCTCGAACAGCTGGAAGAAACCGACCGCGAAAGCCGGCGTTTCTGCCTGGAAAAAATATAACCGATGAACATCCTCGTCATGGCCGGGCAGTTGCTGCTGGGCCTGTCCGTCTTGGTTTTCGTACACGAACTGGGGCATTATCTGGCCGCCCGTATCTTCGGTATCCGTGTCAACAAGTTCTATCTTTTCTTCGACGCGGGAGGGTTCAGGCTGTTGCATTTCCGCATCGGGGAAACCGAATACGGCATCGGCTGGCTGCCTTTGGGCGGTTATTGCAAGATTGCCGGCATGGTGGATGAGTCGATGGACAGGGAGGCTCTCAAGAAAGCGCCGCAGCCTTGGGAATACCGCAGCAAGGCGGCATGGAAACGCTTTATCGTGATTACTGCCGGCGTGTTCATGAACCTGGTGACGGGCATCCTGATTTTTTCCGGCATCCTGCTCCACAACCAAAAGACTTATCTGCCCACGCAGGAAGTCAACAAAAACGGCATCTACGCCTATCCCATCGCCCGCGAACTAGGCTTACAGACCGGCGACCAAATTATCGGAACTAAAAAGCATGCGCCGCAACGTTTCTCGGACGCCATTCCCAACAGCCTGCTGCTGGGCGGCACTTTAAACGTGCTACGGAACGGCAAGACCGTTCAGATCGAGATTCCGGCAGACACCTACAAACGGCTTGCCGCCGACACTTCGGGATTTCCCTTTATCGACATCACCAACCACCCTGTCTGCGTGGATACGGCCCTTGCCGGTTATCCCGCCTATGCGGCAGGCCTGCGCCAAGGCGACCTTATTCTGGCGGTGAACCGCATTCCGACCCCTGTTTTCGGTTTATTCAAAGAAGTGCTGGCACAACACAAGAACGACAGCCTTGAACTGACCGCCCTGCGCGGCAACGATACCTTGCTATTTTATGTAAAGGCCGACAGCAACGGCACGATCGGATTCCTGAGCCGTTCTCCCTTGCAGACCCAACGATATTCTTTCGCCACCGCGCTCCGTTACGGCACGACCGATGCTTTCGATATGCTCTGGACCAACATACGGGGCTTGGGAAAAATCATGAGCGGACAGGAAAAGGCCAGCGAAAGCATTTCCGGCCCTATCGGCATCGCCACCATCTACGGTTCGGTATGGAACTGGGGCAGGTTCTGGTATATCACCGGCATGTTGTCGCTGGTGCTGGCGTTCATGAACATCCTGCCGATTCCCGGTCTGGACGGCGGGCACATGATGTTTACGCTCTACGAAATGATTACGCGGCGCAAGGTAAGCGACCAAGTGCTTGAAAAAGCCCAAATGATAGGCATGGCGCTCTTGTTCGCGCTGATTTTCCTTGTATTCGCCAACGATATTCTGAAACTGTTCCGCTAAGCCTGTTGCTCCCCTTCGCCTTCTTTCGGTTTTTCCGGAGCCGTTTCCTTGGGAGGTTTCTGCGCTTCCCGGTGCTTTTGCAGGAAGATGTAGGGGGAACGCTCGTAGAGAACCTCATCATCATCGTCTGATGAATCTTCGTCTTTATCGCCGTAGCGCGCCACATCGTGCATGAAGATACTGTCTGCCGAATCGGTGCTACAACCCAGCATGCGTTCAAAGGCATGACGTACAAAGCGGGATTTATCCACCAAAAGTATCATCAGCGAAACAAACGAAATGGAGAACAAGATAACCGAATAGGTAACGTTCTTGATGAACAGTCCGCCCGTAACGCCTGCCGCCAACGGAAGTTCCGCCAATACAGCGGCGGCGAGCCCCTTGGGAACCATCATCGAGATAATCGTCTTGTCGAAAGGCCCCGCCGTTTTGGGAGAGAAGAAACGGGCGGCGAGAACCCTGCCAAAAAACAGTACGAAGGTAATGACCAGGCCGGCCAGTATCGAACGCCAATCGTGAAACTCGATGGAGATACCGATATAGACGAAAAAGAAAGTCTTGAGCAGGAACACGATTTCGCCGAAGAACACCATTTCGGTCTTGTTCAGTTGGTGTCCCGGGCCGCCCATCACCTTGATGAGGAAGCGGTTCTTAATCGTGTCGATATTCGCCATCGTGATGCCGAACACTAAGGAGGCGATGGCACCGCTGTAACCCAATATATTGGCGATGCCATAGATCACGAACACAAAAGCCGGCGTAGTGAAGATGGAGTTCTGCAGCTTGCGGATACGGGTCAGAAGGCGCGACCAGACCAAAGCACCGGCAAATCCCAACAGCCCCGCCAACACAAAGGAAGAAAGGATATTGCCCACAATCGAGCCTACCTGCACCGTGCCCATTTCCATGGCGTGCAGGAACGAGAGGGTAAACACGATACACAGCACGTCGGTGGCCGCCGATTCGAGCACCAGCACCGTGCGCGATTCCTCGCCCATATCCAGAATCCGAACCAAGGGAATGACCACCGCCGAGGAAGTACCGCCCAAAATGGCCCCCAAGGTGAGACCGCCGAGCAAATCCATGCCGAAAGCCATGCCCACGCAGGCTGCCAGCACCATCGAAAGGAAAAAGCAGAAAACGGTCAGGTTCATGGTACTTTTCCATGCCGACCGCATCACTTTGATCGAAAGCGAGGTTCCCCCTTCAAAAAGGATGACCACAAGGGTTATGGCTACAAAGACAGGCCCACCCACGCCCATATTCTCGGTCTTGGCAAGATGCAACACCGGCCCCACCAACAAGCCTATCAGGATAAGCAGCAATACATCCGGTATCTTCTTGCGGTTATACATGGAGGCGAACAGATGCGCCGCAAAAACCAGCAATCCGAAAAACACCAACGAAATATCTACATTCATGTATCTTGAGTCTTTTTATTCCGGCAAATAAGTCTCCAACAGTTCCATGCCGCAGGTATCGGGATAGAGATCCACAATATTGCAGCAGGCGGGCACCAACACCAATTCGCCTTGTTTTATCTCCACGGCTTTTCCGTCGGCTTTCAACACGCCTCCTCCTGCACTGCACAGATAGGCCACAAAAGAATCCGTGCCCGTAAAGTCTTTTTCCACCCCTTGGTTCAAAGGCAGGTAATTGACCCTGAAATGCGGCGTGTCCAACATGGGGTTGCTCGTGTTCAGCACCCGGGAATAGGGCATCTTTCCAACTTCCACCAGCGGTTTCCTTCCCTGCGGACCATCCCCGAAATCCAAGGCTTTCAAGGCTTGTTCCACATGCAGCTGACGCGGTTTTCCATCGGAGTCCATACGGTTCCAGTCGTAGATACGGTAGGTGGTATCGCTGCTCTGCTGTATCTCCGCCAACAGGATGCCGGCACGAAGCGCGTGCACCGTACCTGCCGGAATATGGAACAAATCGCCCCGGTTCGCCTCTTCCTGATGCAATATATCTTCTATCTTGCCCTCCTTAAGAGCCTTGAGATACTTCATCTGATTCACGCCAGGTTTGAAACCACACACTACACGCGCTCCCATTTCCGCCTGACGGATAAACCACATCTCGTCCTTGCCCAAGCCTTCTTCGCGTTCCATAGCCAGTTCATCATCGGGATGCACCTGCACCGACAAATCGGCCGTGGCGTCTATCCATTTAAAAAGCAAAGGGAACTGCAGGCCGAAACGCCGATACACTTCCTCGCCCACCAGATCGCCCATATACACTTCCACCAACTCCACCAGCGTGTTGCCTTCCAAAAAACCGTTGGCCACCACCGATTCTTCACCGTCCAGCCCGGAGAGCATCCAGGCTTCCCCGCAATTGGGCATCCTGCCGTAATCCAAGCCCAGCACTTCCTTGATGGCGTTCCCTCCCCATACCTTGGATTTGAAGATGGGGATGAACTTGAGCGGATATAAGGTTCTTTCTTCCATTGTTATGAGGATTAAAGACACTATGCCTTAGGCGATGTCCTTACATACACCGTATAGCGGAATTCCAAACCCGATGCCGGGTCTTTCTGCCACGGCCGGGCGCTTTCCAGCATCCATTCCGAAGCATCCAGCTCCGGAAAGAACGTATCGGCATCGAACGACTGCCGCACTTCGGTGATATAGGCCTTTTGGCAATACGGCAGGAACATCCGGAATATCTGTCCGCCGCCCACCACAAAAGATTCCTCGCCGGCAGGCAGGGCGGCAAGGGCTTCTTCCACATTGCGCACCGTCTTTACGCTGGCTTCTTCGTAGTGCGCCTGCTGGCTCAACACGATATGAAAACGGTTGGGCAGCGGACGGCACGGAAAAGATTCGTAGGTCTTGCGCCCCATCAGAATCGTATGCCCGGTGGTCAAGGCCTTGAAATATTTCAAGTCGTCCGAAAGATGCCACAGAAGGTCGTTGTTCTTGCCTATCGCCCGGTTGGAAGCTATCGCCACCACCAGGCTGAGCATCGGTTGGGAGAGATTATGGGCTGCCATCAGCGTACGATTATTTTCCGAACCCCGTTCTTATGCAGGGTCTGTATGCGCAACACATAGAAACCCGCCGGCAGTTCGCGCACATCGAATTCCATGCCGTTGAGCTGTTCGGCGTTGTTGAACACGGTACTCCGTAAAACTTCGCCGTTCATATCGAACAACTGCAGGCTACCGCGCCCCGTTTCGCCGTAGGTCTGCACAAAAAAGCGGTCGGATGCCGGATTGGGATAAACCGAAAATTTCAGTTCTTCGCGCGCGGCCACCTGTTCGTTGGCCACTTCCGGCAGGGAATCGTACATTTTGTTGTAGTACGCGATTAAATACGAAGCGATATAATATTGGGGGTTATAGGTATCCATGCAGTCTTGACAGGTAACACCGCTCACGCAGGCGGGATTGTGCGGATGGCAACGGTCCATGTAGTCTTCCTGCATGATGAATCGCATTTCCAGTTCCCTGCTGTTCAATTGGGCTGCCAGATTGTAGTTGTAACCCGGAGCGATGGCTCCCGGACACCAACCTGCCCTATTATACCGCCAAGTTCCTTTCTGACCCGTACAGCCATCGGGATTTGGATTGCACTTCATCCAAGGTGAGTGTTCAAAAGAAGTCTGGTTGGCCCAAAGGGTATGCGTGGCTTCATAGAATTCGGCCGCATTGCCGGTATTATTGCTACCCCAACCATGCCCGGTGGTAACGACCTTAAGATTCAGCGCCGAGGCACCGGCAGGCGTTTCCACATGCAAGGTATCCATCGGTTGCAGGTTGGCAGGATCGCCGAACGGGAAATTGCCGTTCCAAAGCGGAATGATACCGCTGTAGAGGTATTGCGGCAATCCCTTTACAAATTCAAAATCGAGCGTGATGTCGTAGCCGCCGGATCCCCATGTGTCGATAAACATCCGCATGGGTATCTCCCCTTGCAGCCAAGAAGAGAAATCGGTTACATCCAATTCGTGCTTGCAAGGCACACCGTATGCGGTTGTATAGCGGATAATCTCGCGCCATTGGCCGTCGGGCGTCTGCATTTCGACCCATGCCACTCGATCCCAATCATCGCAACCGCCTTCTATCTGCGGGCACTGCATATCCAGCTTGGCGATAATCCGCTGATAACTGCCCACATGTTGCGGAAACACGAACACACCGCCGTTGGTACGCCCTGGGTCGGGGAAGTTGATCAGCATGTGTTCAAAGGCACGTACCGTTCTCGATTCGGTAACGCTATCCACCGTGATTTTCCGTATAAAGGACGTATCGCTGCCATTGCTGGCCGAGGCATGGAAACGAACCGTAAACTCGCCGTAACGACCCGGCCTGAAATCGGCGCGGACGGTATTGTTCTTTTCGTTCCACTGCGAAACCACATCCTGGCCTTCCACTTCAATGCGCATGGCGGTGATATGGTTAAAGGCCGAACCGATTTCAGCCCTCGCCCAAAGCGGATAGACAAGCGTATCGGAAGGCATGGCGATTATTTCGGATTCCACCACGGGCGTATAGAGTTGAACGCCATACAGCATAGGATTTTCCACCTGAACCCCGAACCTGTGGCGGACGGGATAAAATTCCTCGTTGCCTTCCTGCACGGCTTCCAGCACCACTTGTTCTTCCCTGCCATCCAAGACCAAAAAGAGACCGCCCTCCTGCTCCAACAGACGGGCAGGTCCTGAAATCAAGGAAAAACTTACGGGCAGAAGCGAGGATGCCGTGGCCTTGAGCGGCACGGTGTCCAAGGCAGAAACCAAAGCCGGCAACGAATCAACGTTCAGCAACTGGTTTTTAAGCAAGTTTTTGGCAGACGTATCTTCCAAAACCCGCAACTCGGCGGTCTGTATCGCACGGTTCCAGGTGTTGGTGTTATCCAAATACACAATCTTTACAAAACGACCCGACACCGCGCCGAAAGAAAGATCTTTGGAAGCGACATCGGAAGCATCTTCCCAAAAAATACTGCCTGCGACCTGCGCCTGCCCCCAGTCGGCGGTGTCGTTCGACACATAGACGGCGTAGTCCTGCAATTTATCGCTACTATTTTTGGGATTGCAGAGATAACGGATGCCACATATCTGATGTGCGGTATCCAAATCCAGCACCACAACAGCCGGAAGCGGCGCAAGCTGTGCCGTATTGACCGCCCACCATGTATTGGTATCGCCATCAAAGGCTTTCTGCAGCGGATCACCCGCTGTCTGACTGTTGACGGACAAAACCGTGTAGGCTTCAGGGGCTATTTCCGTTATCTGAGCAAAAAGGCTTCCCGAAAGGAACAGCCCTGCCAATACGCTCAAAAATTTTGCTTTCATCGTATTCAGCTCTCTTAATTTTTAATCAAAAGAAAAACAGGCAACAGCCAAGAGATCTTCGGTTGAAGACGACTGTTATTCCGCACCCATAATCTCAACCCCCTGGGCAATCTTGGCGATCATGCCCTGCAAGGTTTTTCCGGGTCCCACTTCGATAAAGCGGGTGGCACCGTCGGCGTGCATGTTTTGAACAATCTGCGTCCAACGCACCGGAGAGGTGAGCTGCGCAATCAGATTTTGTTTAATTTTTTCGGGGTCGGTGTAAGGCTTGGCATCCACGTCCTGATAAACAGGGCAAACGGGCGTGCTGAACTTTGTGGCTTCGATCGCCGCCGAGAGTTCCACGCGCGCCGGTTCCATCAAGGGAGAGTGGAAGGCACCGCCCACCTTGAGCGGCAGGGCGCGTTTGGCACCGGCAGCCTTGCAC
>CAMWTX010000060.1 GCA_947177315.1 uncultured Bacteroidales bacterium
GCATAGGTATGTCCCGTAAGTCCTACCCCGATAAGGCTCACAAGCCATGCAAAGACAAGCATGCCCACCGGTACCACCAGGGCGCAGAGGATAAACATCACCAAAAACTTTTCGCTCTGGCTGGCGGGCAACATACCGAAAGCGATGCCCTTGGTGGGGTGAAACAGGTTCTTGTAGAAAACAAACGGAAGAACGAAAGTCATGGTTCCGATGTAGGGCAGAAACGTGCCGGTGGAAAACCGCCCGTCGTTGATGGGCGAAATCAGGTAAAGCCCCAGGATGACGCCGATAAAGATCAGGATTCCCTTGAGGTTTTTACGCAACTCGCTTTGGAACAGCAAGCCGAAACGTTGTATGGAAAATTCGTGGGTATTCATGGTTGAAATGTTTTATGAGTTAATGAAAGGTGAGATTAGTTCTGAGGGTCGGCGTTCAGCCTTTTCTGCATTTCTTCGGCAAAGTCGGAACGTTGGGAGGGGTTCTGTTCGTCGATGAACATCCGCTTGAAAAGCCCTTTGTTCTGAATGGCGGCGTTGAACAGCATTTCGATATCCACTTTGGTTTCTTCGTGTTTATCGTTATAGCCTACTATATTGTAACCGCCCACGCATTCTTCGCGGTAGAGGTCTTTGTCCGACTTTTGGGGCGTTCTGCCGAACCAGAGCCTGCGGGTTATTTCCTCTACACTGTTGTTGAGCAGGATACGGTTCTTTTCCAGAATGATAATCGGGTCGATCAGGTTTTCGAGATCCCTTACCTGATGGGTGGAAATCACGATGCACTTGTTGTCATCGGCGGCGGAGGCAATCAGGCGGCGGAAGATGCCTTTGGAGGGAATATCCATGCCGTTGGTGGGTTCATCCATGAGCAACAGCCGGGTGTTGCAGGCCAGGGCAAAGCACATCATGGCCTTTTTCTGCTGTCCGTGCGAGGATTTGGCGATTTTCTGCACCGGATTGATGCCGAATTCGCCGGCGTAACGCAGCAGCTGTTCGTGGCTGAAGCGCGGATAAAAAGGAGCGTAGATCTTTACATATTCGTTGAGCGAAAGGTTCACCGGGTCGATTACCTCGGGCAGGTAATACACTTCGGAAAGGAATTCCGCCTCGCGGCGGCGGGGTTCATGCCCCATTACATGGATGGAGCCTTCGTTGGGAAAGCGCAATCCGGCCAGCATGCGCAGCAGGGTGGTCTTGCCCACGCCGTTTTCGCCCAGAAGCCCGTAGATATAGCCGGCCTTGAGGTTCATGTTCAATTGTTCGAATACGGTATAATGTTTGCCGTACCGGAAACTGAGGTCTTTGATTTCAATCATACTGTATTAGTTTTATAGTACACTGCAAAAGTACAACAAAAATCGATACCACCAAATTTTTTTTGCGAATTTTTTTCGATAAATCGGCGTTTCGGGGTTATATAAGAAAACAGCTATCATGATTGCAAAAACTTACGGAGCGGCGATTGTGGGCATTGATGCCATGATTATCCGCGTGGAAACCAGTGTGGAAATGGGGGTGAACTTTATGTTGGTGGGCTTGCCCGACAATGCCGTCAAGGAGAGCCATTACCGTATCGCCACGGCTTTGGGGCACTGCGGTTACAAGGTGCCGGTTAAAAAGATGGTCATCAATATGGCGCCTGCCGATTTGCGCAAGGAGGGAACGGCCTACGACCTTACGCTGGCGATGGGCATCATGGCCGCCACGGGGCAGTTGGACCGGCGGGATGTGGACTGTGTGGAAGTGGGGCGGTACCTGATGATGGGAGAACTCTCCCTGGACGGCAGGCTGCGCCCGATCAAAGGAGCCTTGCCTTTTGCCATCGAAGCCAGGAAGCAGGGTTTCAAAGGCATCATACTGCCTAAGGAGAATGCGCCCGAAGCCGCCATGGTGGGCGGGATTCCCGTTTATGGCGCGGAGAACCTGCCGCAGGTGGTGCAGTTTTTCAGGAATGGCCGGGAACTGCCGCGTTTTGAACCGGAGGCCGGCGGCGCACAAGGGCAGGGGATGGGGGCGGAAGAACCCGATTTCTGTGATGTAAAGGGGCAGGCTTTCTGCAAGAGGGCCTTGGAGATTACCGCCGCCGGCGGGCACAATATCCTCTTGATTGGGCCTCCCGGTTCGGGAAAGACCATGCTGGCGCGCCGTTTGCCGGGAATTTTGCCGCCCCTGACTACCGAAGAAGCCTTGGAAACCACCAAAATCTATTCGGTGGCGGGCAAGATGGTGGCTACCGACCGCCTTATGCGCGCCCGTCCTTTCCGTGACCCGCACCATACCATCAGTTATGCGGCCTTGGTGGGCGGCGGTTCTTTTCCGCAGCCGGGCGAAATATCCCTGGCGCACAACGGGGTCTTGTTTCTGGATGAACTGCCCGAATTTGCGCGCACCACGCTCGAAGTGTTGCGCCAGCCGCTGGAAGACCGCAAGATAAGCCTCTGCCGCGCCAAGATGCGGGTGGAATATCCGGCGGGTTTCATGCTGGTGGCCTCGATGAATCCTTGTCCTTGCGGTTACTACGGTTCTGCCGATACGGCCTGCACCTGCAAGCCGCCGGCGGTGGAACGCTATCTGAACAAGGTTTCGGGGCCGCTGTTGGACCGGATGGATCTGCAGGTGCAGGTGAATCCCGTTCCTTACAAGGAGCTTTCTACGGCCTCTTGCGGCGAGCCCAGCGCCGTGATACGGGAAAGGGTGTTGCAGGCGCGCCGGATTCAGCAGGCGCGCTTCGAGGGGCAGAATATGTTCTGCAACGCCCAGATGCAGGTGCGGCAGATAAACCGCTACTGTGGGCTGGATAATGCTTCGGGCGAACTGCTCAAGGCCGCCATGCGGAAATACGGGCTTTCGGCGCGTGCCTACCACCGCTTGCTCAAGGTGGCGCGCACCATTGCCGATTTGGCCGGTCAGGAAAACATCGGGGCGGAACATGTGGGAGAAGCCCTGCATTACCGCTGCATGGACCGTGCCGGATATGGCCGCTAAGCGCTGCAAGCCCCGCCGGTGGATTTTCCGCGCGGGGCTTGGTGAAAATGCTTATTTTCGCGCCGCTTTTCAAAACTTGCTATGACAGAAAACAAAGGCGCGCTCCAAGGCCACTTGGCGATATTGGCGTGCAATATCATTTTCGGAATCAATATTCCGCTTTCCAAAGTCGTGATGCCGGAATATATCTCCGCGTTCGCCATGGCTTTTTTTAGAACCACGGGTGCGTTGGTATTCTTTTGGTTGATAACGCTTTTTGTTAAGTGGGAGAAAGTGCCGCTCAAAGATTTGGGCAGGCTGGCTGCGGCCTCCGTCTTCGGGGTGCTGCTCAACCAGATGCTGTTTGTGGTGGGTTTGGAATACGCCGCCCCTGTGGAAACGGCTATCGTGGTAACGTTCACGCCTATCCTCACCATGCTGTTGGCGGCCTTTTTCCTGCGGGAACCCATCTCGTGGATGAAGGCCGGGGGCGTGTTGCTGGGCATGAGCGGTGCGGTGCTGATGATTGCCGGCAAGTACCTTACAGGCGAGGCGGTGGCCGAGAGCGGCAGGAACAGCATCGTGGGCATTCTGCTCTGTCTGGCCAGCGGTCTTTTCTATGCCGTTTATCTGACGGCTTTCCGCAATGTGGTGGCGCGCTACAAACCCGTAACGGTGATGCGTTGGATGTTCTTTTTTTCGGCGCTGTTTTCCGTGCCCTTCCTGTTCCGCTATGTGGCGCATATCGACTATGCTTCCATCCCGCCGCGGATATATGTATTCTTAGGTTATACGGTCTTTATGGCCACAGGCCTTACCTACCTGCTCATTCCCGTGGCGCAGAAAAGGCTGCGCCCCACGGTGCTGAGTGTCTATAATTACATACAGCCCATTACCGCCGCCTGTCTGGCCCTGATTTTAGGGCAGGACGGCTTCACTTGGATAAAAGGCGTGGCCTCTCTCTTGGTGTTTTCCGGTGTGTTTTTGGTAACACGCAGTAAATCACGTGCCCAGTTGGATAGGGAATTGGCGGCTTCGGGTAAATGAGATACGGGATTTTTTGGCATATTTTTGTTAACTTTGCCGTTTATGCCCGAGTAGGGCTCAAACCCTCAAAATATCAAGACTTATGCAGACATCTTCCGGCAAATTCATTGTAGAGGAATGTTTAACCTACGACGACGTTCTGTTGCTTCCGGCAGAATCGGACGTGTTGCCGAGAGAGGTCGATATCAGTTCGGTCTTTTCGCGTAATATCAAGCTCAATATCCCCTTCGTTTCGGCGGCGATGGATACGGTGACCAATTCTTCTTTGGCGATAGCCATCGCGCAGGAAGGCGGTATCGGTGTTTTGCACAAAAACATGACCATCGAGCGGCAGTCGGAGGAAGTGCGCCGGGTAAAACGTGCGGAAAACGGCATGATTACCGACCCGATTACCCTTTCCGACAAGGCCAAAGTGCAGGACGCCCTCGACCTGATGAAGACCTACCGCGTGGGCGGCGTGCCGGTTACGGACAATAACCGCAGGCTGGTGGGCATCGTCACCAACCGGGATTTGCGCTTTGAAAAAGATTACAGGCGCAGGATTACCGAAGTAATGACTAAAGACGTAATCACCACTACAAAAAAAATGTCTTTGGAAGAGGCGGCCAAGATTCTGCAGAAGCACCGCATTGAGAAACTGCCGGTGGTGGATAAGTCGGGCAAACTGGTGGGCTTGATTACCTACCGCGATATCATGAGCACAAAATCCAAGCCGATGGCTTGCAAGGATGCGGACGGACGGCTTCGTGTGGCGGCGGGCATCGGCATCACCTCCAATATGATGGAACGCGCCGAAGCCTTGGTGGATGCCGGGGTGGATGCCATCGTGATCGACACCGCGCACGGACATTCGACCCATGTGATCCGGGCAGCGAAGGAATTCAAGAAGAAATTCGGTTCGAAGGTAGATTTGGTGGTGGGCAATATCGCCACCGGAGAAGCCGCCATCGCCTTGGCGGAAGCCGGAGCGGATGCCGTGAAGGTGGGCATCGGGCCGGGTTCTATCTGCACCACGCGCATCGTGGCCGGTATCGGTGTGCCTCAGTTGAGTGCCGTGCACAACGTGGCGCAGGCACTTAAGAAATATAAGATTCCCTTGATCGCCGACGGAGGCATCCGCTATTCGGGCGATGTGGTCAAGGCTCTGGCAGGCGGGGCTTCCTGCGTGATGGCGGGTTCGCTTTTTGCCGGAACGGAAGAATCGCCCGGTTCCACGATTATCTTTGAAGGCCGCAAATTCAAGTCTTACCGCGGTATGGGCTCGTTGGAAGCCATGCAGGACGGTTCCAAAGACCGTTATTTCCAGGATATGGAAGCGGATATCAAGAAACTGGTTCCCGAAGGCATCGTGGGGCGCGTTCCTTACAAGGGCGCCTTGTCCGAGGTGCTGCACCAGCTGGTGGGCGGACTCCGTGCCGGTATGGGCTACACCGGTTCCAAAGACATCAAGGCCTTGCAGAAAGCCAGATTCATCAAGATTACGCCGGCTTCGGTGAATGAAGGGCATCCTCACGATATCACGATTACGCAGGAAGCGCCCAACTATTCGCCCCGGTAGAATCCGCGTGGACTGGATTCCGGTTTAATAGGTTTGTAAAAGTTCGAAAGAAAACAGCGATAAGAAAATGAAAAGATTGTTTTTGTTTTGCCTTTTGCTTTTGTCGGGCATCACTTGTTTGAACGCGCAGGAAATCGATGATAACTCCGTTCTTCTGATAGTCGGTTCGGACACGACCACGCGCGGGGAGTTCTACAAGAATTACACCCAGAATGCGGTGCGGGGCAGGGATACTGAGAGCAAGGCGGAATTGGAAAATTACCTGCAGCTGTATATCAATTTCCGTTTGAAGGTGGAAGCCGCCAAGGATGCCGGTTACGACACCATCAGACTGTTGCAGGAGGAATTGGACAACTACCGGGCGCAGTTCGCCAAGCCCTACCTGCAGGATCAGGAGATGGCGGAAAAACTTTATGCGGAGGCTTACGACCATTTGAAGTACAATATCGGAGCGCGGCATATCCTGATAGGTGTTGACAGGTACGCCAAACCTGCCGATACGCTGGCGGCCTACAAAAAGTGCTTGGATGTACGCAAGCAATTGATGGCGGGGGCTGATTTCTGCGATATGGTGATCCGTTACTCTTCGGAATACCGCCGCCCCAAAGGAAATCTGCTTCCCCAAAAGACGGGGTATGAAGGCCGTTTGCCTTATATCACGGGCATGAGCATGGTTTATCCCTTTGAGCAGGCGTTGTACAATCTCAAGGTGGGAGAGATTTCCATGCCGGTGCGTACCCGTTACGGCTACCACCTGATACAGATGATGGACAAGCGTCCTGCCTTGGGCAAGGTGAGGTTCCGCAACATCATGGTGATGTCGATGCCGGGTGATACCTCACAACGGGCGTTCGACAAGATAAACGCGGTTTACGATAGCTTGCAGGCGGGTGCGAATTTTTCCCGTATGGCGGCACAGTTTTCGGAAGACCGTTCTTCGGCTCCCCGTGGCGGTGAAGTGTCTTTGACTAAGTTGGACAGGATGTTGCCCGAAGTTATTGAACAGCTTTTTTCGCTCAAGGAGGGGGAATACACCAAGCCTTTCCGTTCCCGCATAGGCTGGCATATCGTGCAGCTGGAAGAAAAGTCGGGTGTGGAAGATTATGAAAGTACACGTTCGGTAATCGTCTATACTTTCGACAATGATCAGGAGCGGGGTATGATTCCCTTGGCCGCCAAACAGCAGGAACTATTGGCGCAGACCCAATGGAAGTTGAATCAGGACGTATGGAAAGAAGTGTTGAAATATCTGCCCGATACGGTGCGCGGCGACAGGTTGCCGAAAGACTCGATGGCCAATCCCAAACTGTTCGGCAAGACGCTCTTGGTTTATGAAGGCAAGGATGTTCCGGTTTGGCGGTTCATGAAATTGGCTCAGCAGATGACCCGGCGTGATGTTATCGTGGACGTGAAGTCTTGGGCGAACGATATGCTCCAGAGTTTCCTAGGTTCGCAGGCCATTATCCATGAACTTTCGATACTCGAATCCAAATATCCCGATTTTGCCGCCATGATGAAGGAATACCGCGACGGTATCTATCTTTTCGACATCAACAACCGTACCGTATGGGGCAAGGCGGTGGACGATACGGCAGGTTTGGAAAATTACTACGAAAAGCATAAGTCCAAGTATTTTTCGCCGGCCAAGGCGGTGGCTACCGTGTTTACCTACAATGTGGCCAAAATCGATACGAAAGCCGTGCGCAAACTGATGCAGAAGGCTTATAACGGCAAATGGTCTTTCGAAAGGCTGAAAGCCGATGCCATCGATATGTTCGGAGAAAGCAACATCCGTGTGGATTCGATGGCCTACTTGCAAGGAAAGAACTATTTTGTGGATAAGGTGGAATGGAAGCCCGGCCTTTCTTCCGACCTGCTTTCCGGCACCGATTCCAAGGCTTTTGTTTGGATTCACGATGTGATAAAGCCGCGCCAATATACGCTGGATGAGGTAAGGGGTACGGTGATTACCGACTATCAGGGACACTTGGAAAGAGAGTGGCTCAAGCAACTGAAGGACACTTACAAGATAACGGTCAACCAAGATGTGTTTAACAGCCTCCTTCCGCGCTAAGAAAGTTTGGCTGGCGGTTCTGCCGCTTTGCGCCTTGCTGTTGTTTTCCTGCCGTTTCCGCAAGGGGGTTCCCTTTGATGCGGTGGCGCGGGTAGGAAGTGAATTTCTGACGGCAAAGGAATTGGAGCGCATGATGCCCGAAGGTGTCCTGCCCACCGACAGTGCCGATGTGGCGCAGAAGAAAATATCGGCATGGGTGGCGCGCCAGGTGCTGTTGGACAAGGCCCAGCGCAATATCGATGAGAAAGAGGCGGGCATCGAGGAACAGATTGCCCAGTACCGCGAGTCGCTGTTGATTTTTTCGTACGAGAACAAGATAACGCAGCAGTTGCTCGACACGGTGGTTTCCGATAAGGAGATAGAAGATTACTATAAAGCCAACCAGTCGCAGTTTGTGCTCAAGAGCAATATTGTGCGCACCCGATTCGTCAAGGTGAGCAAGACCTCCAAGGATGCCCAGCAGATAAAGCGTGAGTTGTTTGCCGTTCCCTTTGAGGAAAGCAATCTGTTGGATTTGGCGGAATTGTGCCGCCGCAGCGCGGACAACTACTATTTTGACGATGAACGTTGGATTTTCTTCAACGACCTGTTGCGGGAAGTGCCGATTCAGACCTACAACCAGGAGTCGTTTTTGCGCAACAACCGGAATATCGAGATAAATACCGGCGACTATTGGTATTATGTAACGATTGTCGATTTTACACAACATACGCAGCCGCCGATCTTTCGCGTGTAGAT
>CAMWTX010000061.1 GCA_947177315.1 uncultured Bacteroidales bacterium
CGAACTACGGCATCGACACCCACCTCCCCAACCCGACCACTTCCGATGTACAGGCGATGACATCGGCCCTCTTAGACTGGCTGAAACAACACGGGGAACACTGAATTTAGATACTCCATTTCGGCAGAATCCAAACAAGTTTGGCTTCTGCGCTCAATTTTTCGTATCTTTGAACTCTATAATTTTTCACTTTAAAATCATGCGCAAAAAGCGGATTTTCTTTTGGGGAGCGGTGGCGGTAACGGCTTTGCTGGCGGTGGCGTTGCTTTGCTCCTGCTCGGATTCAAAACATCTCTGCCCTGCTTACGGCAACCATTACAAAGTGGAACCGCTGCCATACTGAGTTCCACGGCAACGGATCAATCAAGCATATCATGAAACGGCACGGCATCTTCCGCTTGGTGGTTTTCGGCTTGCTCTTTCTGCAATCCGCGCTCGCGCTGCACGCACAGGTGCTCGTTTATGAAGATTTCGTGCCCCCCCGCGGCCACATCTACCAAAAAGAACGTTTCATCTACGCCCAGCTTCATACGGGCGGTTTTTCGATTGGCTACGAACAAGGCTTTCTGAACAAGAAATTCCATTATTCGGGCTGGAACGTGGAGTTCTCAACCCAGATAAACCCCAAGACCAAGGCCGTGAACTGGTACGGGCAAGGACGCAGCTACCGCTACGGAATGCTCAACAGTTTCTGCATGCTCCGCGCCGGCTACGGCGGACTTTGGGTTCTGAACGAAAAACCGCATTGGGGCGGCGTGCAGGTTTCGCTCAGCTACCGGGGCGGATTCTCGCTCGGGCTGGCGTTTCCCCAATATGTCTATGTGTTGCAGGACACCTTGGGAACCCTCAAATTGGAACGCATGGACGCCAACAACCCCAAGCATCAGGACGTTGGCTATATCGTTCGGAGAAGCCGTATCTTCAAGGGTTTTTCGGGCCTGCGCCCCTACCCCGGCATCTATGCCAAGTTAGGCCTGAACTTTGAGTTCGGAAAATCCGAGAAGCTGAGCCATACCCTGGGTTTCGGGGCGATCTACGATTTTTACTTTACCCGTATTCCCTTGATGATGAACCAAAAGAATCCTTTCGGGTTCTTGAATTTTTATATCGAATACAAATTCGGAATGCGCTATGGCCTACGTTAACCCACAGATAGAACCCGGTTGGCTGGAAGTGTTGCGCCCCCAGTTTGAAGCGCCGTACTTTGCCGAACTGAAACGCTTTCTGGTGCAGGAAAAGCAGACCCAAACCGTTTATCCGCCCGGAAAACTCATCTTCAACGCCTTCAACAGCACGCCTTTTGACCGCGTAAAAGTGGTGCTGATAGGACAAGACCCCTACCACGAACCCGGACAGGCCGAAGGGCTTTGTTTCTCGGTGCCTGACGGATGCCCCTTTCCACCATCTCTGGTGAACATCTTCAAGGAAATACAACAAGACCTGGGGATTGAGTTTCCCCGGAGCGGACATCTTGCCAAGTGGGCGCGCCAAGGCGTGTTCCTGCTCAATGCCACCCTTACGGTTCGCGCCCATCAAGCCGGTTCCCACCAAAAAAGAGGATGGGAAACCTTTACCGATGCGGTCATCAGCAGCCTTTCCCAACAAAAAAGCGGATTGGTGTTCCTGCTTTGGGGCAGTTTTGCGCAAGCCAAGGCAAGCCTTATCGACCCGCACAAACACCATATCCTCAAGGCCGTGCATCCATCGCCCCTGTCGGCCTACCGCGGATTTTTCGGATGCCGGCACTTCTCGCAGACCAACGCCATCCTGCAAAGCCAGGGCATGGCGCCTATCGACTGGAATCTAAACACCCCCTGATACAATGAAAATCACTATTGTGAACGGTCCGAACCTGAACCTTACCGGACACCGCCAACCGGAAATCTACGGAACCGAGACTTTCGAGAACTACATTCCCACCCTGCAGCAGATGTTTCCGCAGCACGATATCGAATATTTTCAAAGCAATATCGAAGGCGAACTGATCAACACCCTGCACGAATGCAAGAAGAACGGGCGCATGGTGCTGCTCAACGCCGGCGGCTATTCGCATACTTCGGTGGCCTTGCGCGATGCGGTCTCGGCCATCGACCTGCCGGTTATCGAGATCCACATGAGCCAGGTGGCCGCCCGCGAGGAATTCCGCCGCACTTCGTTTATCGGGGCGGCGTGTGTGGGAACGATTACGGGTTTCGGGTTGGATTCCTATCGGTTAGGGATTCTTGCCTTAGAAAGTCTGTCAGAATAAGAAAGTTTGCCATAACAGGCAACCTGCTTCGTTGCAACCCTTGTGCGGTTCGGAGTATTCCCAATGCAACACAAGGGGCAATATTTCGTTATCACTCAGTCTTGTTGAAAGTCCTTGGCGTTCAAATCGGAGAACCTTTTTCTGCCCTTTACGTGATACTGCCAGAGGACGCTGCCGGAATAGATGCCGGTAAGGTTCTCCCGTTGCGGCAAGGCCTTGCGCTTGGCCCAGTTGGACGCTTTCATCCTGCGGAAATCCTTCCTTGCGCGGAACACGGCCTTGAAATTTCCCTTTTCGCCCTTGAGCAAGAACATGAAGGCCGCCAGCATATCCAAGAAAAAACGTACGCAAAGCACGCTTCCGAGCCTTTTCTGCGGCAGATTCTTATACAGCAGGCTCAAGTTGTTGCGGAAGTTGAGATAGGTCTTGTGCGGCGAAGACTTGGGCAGGGTGCCGCCCCCCACATGATAAAGCACCGAAGCGGGTTCATACATAATCTTATACCCTAAGTTCCGCATCCGCCAGCAAAAGTCTATTTCTTCCATGTGGGCAAAGAAATCGGCATCCAAGCCTCCATATTGCAGATAGAGGTCGGCACGCACAAAGAGCGCCGCGCCGGTAGCCCACAGGAGTTGGCAGGGGGTATCGTATTGCCCCGTATCGGTTTCCACGGTATCGAACAGACGCCCCCGGCAGAAAGGATAGCCCCAGCGGTCGATAAAACCGCCCGCCGCCCCGGCATATTCAAAACGCGCCTTGTCGTGAAACGCCAACAGTTTGGGCTGGGCGGCGGCGACGGAGGCATCCGCCTCCATCGCCGCCACAACCGGTTCCACCCAATCGGGCGTAACCTCGATGTCGGAATTGAGCAGCACAAAATAGCGGTAGGGCTCTCCCTGCGCCTCGGCCTCCTGCTGTATCTTCTGCAAAGCCAGGTTGTAGCCCAGGGCAAAACCCTCGTTACGGGCGTTGCTCACGGTTTTTATCTGCGGAAAATTTTGGTGCAGATACGCCAACGAAGCGTCGGTGGAGGCATTGTCGGCCACCACCACGTCGATGCCCGGCTTGCAGGTGTGCTCCACCACAAGCGGAAAGAATCGTTCCAGAAATTTCTCGCCGTTCCAGTTCAGGATTACCACGGCTGTTTTGGGAAACTGTTGCATCATGCCGCTAAGTTACGGCTTTTTTCGGTGGCAGGGCTCACGGAGAGATGCGCAATACCGCCGTTCTGTGTATTTTTGCAAGCGTTTTAAATCCTGTGGATACCATGCGGCTGGCTATCATACTCATACTTTATCTATTGGGCCCCTGGCTGATTATCTGGCTGTACGGAAGGTTCAAGATCCTGTCGAAAGTGGGCACGATTGTGCTGGCCTACGCGCTGGGAATCATCATGTCGCTCTGCGGCCTTGTGCCCGCCGCCTTGCCCGAAACCGACAGCATTGCCCGAAGCCAGGAGTTGCTGCAGAACCTCTGCGTTCCCATGGCCATTCCGCTCATGCTGTTCTCCGCCGATTTTCTGAGCTGGACCAAAAGCCTCAAAAAGACCTTCACGGCTTTTTTATGCGGCGTGGCGGCGGCATGCCTTTCGGTGGTGATCGCTTTCCTGCTGTTCAAAAACCAAGGCATCTTTGAACTGGACAAAGCCGCCGGGCTCATGGTGGGCTTCTATTCGGGGGGAACGCCCAACGTGGCGGCCCTCAACATGGCCTTGCAGCCCAGTTCGGAAACCTTTCTGCTGGTGAACACTTTCGAGATATTCATCACCTTTTTCCTGCTCGCCTTCCTGGTGGGCGGCGGATACAAGCCGATTCGCCGTTTCCTGCCTTACGTGCCCGACACCGCCGACAGCACCGCCTCCGGCCCTGAAAGCCCTTCCGAAAGTTTTGAAGACTACCGCGGCATCTTGTCGAAACGGAACCTCCAAGGCCTGCTGTTGCCTTTGGGCTGTTCGGTGGCAGTGGCGGCGCTTGCCGCAACAATCAGTTTCCTCTGCGTGGGCCCCGACTATCGTGTTATTTCCATTATCTTGATTATAACCACCTTGTCTATCGCCCTTTCGTTTTGGAAAAAATTGCGGCAAAGCCCCAAGATGTTTGAGGCCGGCATGTATTTTATCCTGGTGTTCAGCATCGTGGTAGCCTCCCGTTTTCAGATTTCGAACGTAACGGGGCAGGCCGGCGGACTGCTGGCCTTTATCGCCGTGGTGCTCTGCCTCTGCTTTTTCCTGCACATGCTCTTTTCGAAATGGTGCCGGGTGGATGCCGACCTGTTTACCATTTCGGCGGTGGGTCTTATTTTCTCTCCTCCTTTCGTGCCCACGGTGGCCAGCCTCCTCAAAAGCCGCCGTTGCCTCATCAGCGGCATCGTGGTAGGACTTTTGGGCTATGCCTCGGGAACCTATCTGGGGATTTTGGTCTATATGCTTCTGCAACAGTTCTGAGATAGTTTGGCTTCTGCGCTCGACTTTTCGTATCTTTAACTTCGTTGAAGATACTCCGTCTCGGCAAAAGGCAAGCATGCTTGCCTTCCCTGCGTGCGCTGTCTCGCCATAGTCCAAGCAAGCTTGGCCTCTGACAAGCCAGTGCACGCAGAATCCAAACAAGTTTGGCTTCTGCGCTCGACTTTTCGTATCTTTGTCTATTCATCCGCGCATACGGAGGTTCAATCTGATTTGAATATGTTACAGAAGCCATCAAATACTTGGAGCCTGAACCGGGCTACCGTATTGCTTGCCTGTGTTCTCCTGTTGCCTTTCTTGTTTTCGCAAACGGCATTCGGACAGCAACGAAAGCGTTTGGCCATTATCAGCGCCTACCATGAATCGGCACCCTGGATTGAGAATCTGCTGACGGCCCTGACCCTCGACCTTTCCGACCGGGCGGACATCATCATAGACCCCGTCTATATGAACGCCACGCTGATTACCGACTCCACCTATTACAACCGCACCGTTGACGGAATCTTTCAACACTTCGAGAACAAAAAGCCCAACTACCTGATCATGATCGGCGGCATGGGAATCACCCTGCGCGACCGCATTGTGGAAGAATGGGGCGACATTCCCGTTATCCTCGTGGCGAAAACCGGACTGTTCGGCCCTCCCGAATACTATTTTACCGGAGACAGCGCGCTGTATCCCTCCGAATTGCTCCATCCTATCGAAGAACTCCGCGGCCAATATAACTTTACGTTCATCCAACATCCCGACCTGGAGGAACTGACCACGGAAATGATGTTGCAGATGCAACCCACCATCCGCAAGATTGTCATGCTGGCGGATGCCAGCTACCACAACCGGCATCTTGCCGAAGAAACCGCCAAATACATCAAGGAAAAACATCCGGATATCGAATACGAATGGCTTATCAGCAAGGATGAGAACGTTTCCACGATGCAGTCTTACCTGACCGACTACAACCCCGAAATCGGGATACTGCTCTGTTCGTGGTTCTACGGTCGCCGGGGAACGCTCGGAACCCGGGAAATCATTACGGGTGGCGTGAACCTGATTCCTGCCGTCGAACAACCTGTCTTTACCGTACGGGAATCCTATCTTTCCGGAGGTGCCGTGGGCGGCTACTTTCCCGACCTCAAGCAAATCCAGCAAAACCTCCTTTCGGCCACCAACAAGATGTTGAACGGCGTTCCGATGCGGGATGTTCCTTTTGTTTTTGAACGCGACCTGCGCAAACGCCCGATTGTAAACTATCCCCTGCTCGAAGAAAACCACCTGTCTAAATCGCTCTGCCCCGAAAACACCCGCTTTATCAACAAACCGCGCTCTTTTTGGGATAAATACAAGACTCAAAGCATCATCGGTTTCCTGATATTGTTTCTGGCAAGCTCATTCGTTACGTTCCGCATCCTACTGCAAAGAAGGCGGATCAAACTTTCGCAACGATACAATACCCTGATATCCAATATGCCTATCGGCTATACGCAGGGCAAGATACTCTTTGACTCCAACGACAGGATCTCAGACCTGGAATACCACCTCAGCAACCAGTCGTTCCAAAACCTGCTGGCCGAAAACGCCCTTCCCGACGATCCCGACAGACTTTTTCCCAAACCCTATATCGCCGCCCAGGTAACCAAACTCCTCAAAGAAGACCTGCCGTGCCTTTTCTCCTATCATTTCAAGAAAACCGACACCTACTACAGCTTTATGCTCTGCCTGGTGAACGACGATACGGACAGCCTTCCCCCCATCAACCTGAAGAAAAAGAAAAAGGTAAAGTACGTTGACCTTTTTGCCGTTGACGTTACCGACCGGAGCCGCGGAGAAAAAGTATTGCGGAACCTGACCGAAAAGTTAGGGCTCACCTTGCAGCTGACCCACATATTCCCTTGGGAATGGAACCTGGAAACCAACGAGCTAAGCTGCGATATCTATTCCCTGCGCAATGCCTCGACGCAGAACCGGCACCGGCCCAGTTCCGTAGTGGTGATGAAGGAATCCACCTTTTTCCGCCGGATTCACCGCGAAGACACCGAAAAAGTGCGCGGAATCTACAACGACCTTATCCAAAACAAATCTTCTTACGTCTCCACCGAGTTCCGTGTGCTCAACTCCATGGGCAACAAAACGGAATGGTTCGAGATAAACGCCATCATCACCGAAAGGGACGAAACGGGAAACCCCTCCGTAATTTCGGGTTCGTTGCTGGTGATTACCGAACGCAAGGAACAGGAACAGGCGCTTATCGACGCCCGATCCCAAGCCCAGGAGTCCGACCGCATGAAATCGGCCTTCCTGGCGAACATGAGCCACGAAATACGCACGCCACTGAACGCCATCGTTGGATTCTCCGGACTTTTGAGCAAGACCGACGACCCGGAAAAGAAACGCAAGTTCGTGGACCTTATCGAAAGCAACAACAGCCTCCTGCTGCAACTTATCAGCGACGTGCTGGACTTGGCGAAAGTAGAGTCGAACACGCTTGAATTCTACTACCACACCGTAGATTTGAACGAGCTGATGAGCAAAATCGAGCAATCCATACGGTTCAAGGTAAAAGAAGGCGTGGAACTGCGTTGCTATACGGGCGCGGAATCCTGCGTTATCGAAACCGAACCCAACCGGCTCGCCCAGCTGATCAACAACCTGCTTACCAACTCCTGCAAGTTCACCACGCAGGGCAGCATCGAATTCGGCTACGAAATACAGGGAAAGAACCTTTATTTCTATGTAAAGGATACCGGTATCGGCATTTCTTTCGAAAACCAGCAGAAACTGTTTCAACGCTTCTCCAAGCTCAACAACTTTGCCCAAGGCACTGGGCTGGGACTTTCCATCTGCAAAGGCATTGTGGAAAAAATGGGCGGCTGCATCGGCGTGGTTTCTTCCGGAGAGGGCAAGGGCAGCAAATTCTGGTTCACGATTCCTTTCAAACCCACTTCCGAAAGCACGCCTGCGGAATCCCCCAAAGCCGTTGAGCAGACCGTAACCGACAGCAAATCAAACACAATTCTGATTGCCGAAGACAACGAAAGCAACTATATGCTTTTCCAGTCCATCCTCGAATCCGACTACAAGCTGGTGCATGCCTGGGACGGGGTGGAAGCCGTGGCCCTGTTCAAGGAACACCATCCCCAGGCCATCCTGATGGATATCGGGATGCCCAACATGGACGGTTACGAAGCCACCAAGGAAATACGCAAACTGTCTGACACCGTGCCTATCATCGCCGTTACCGCCTACGCCTTTGCCTCCGACAAATCCCGCATCCTTGGCAGCGGATTCAACAGTTATATCTCAAAACCCATCAACGCCGCCAACCTGCTCCAAGAGCTGGAATCGGCCCTGGGAAAGAAAAAAGCCTGATCACCTTGAAAAATCAAACTGCAATGAATAACGAACAACTGAAATCTTTCTACGACAACATCCGCACCCCGCTCGACATGATTGTGGATTACGCCAAACGCATCGCCGATGCCGACGACAAGGAAATGCGGAAACTGTATGCCGAAACCATAGAAAGCAACAGCAGGATCATACGGCAGATGATGCAGCTCTTCCAGTCCCAGATGAATTCCCCTGCGGCCGCCTCCACGCCTGCCCCCTCGCCCGAACCGACCGC
>CAMWTX010000062.1 GCA_947177315.1 uncultured Bacteroidales bacterium
TGCAGAGATAGCGCAGGCCGCATACCGGATGCACGGTATCCAACTCCAGCACCACGACAGCCGGCAGAGGTACAAGCTGCACGGTATTGACCGCCCACCATGTGGCGGGTTTCCCATCGAAGGCTTTCCGCAACGGATTGGCTTCCGTTTGACTATTGACAGATAAAATCTTATATGTCTTCGGATTAATTTCCGCCACTTGGGCCAAAAGACTGCCCGAAAGGAACAGCCCTGCCAACATACTCAAAAATCTTGCTTTCATTGTATATATCTTATCTGTTATTCTTTATATTCTGTTTCTTGTCTATTGGAATCCTCGAAATTAATCCGTTCTTTCTCGATGACCAATGGACGTTTGCGCACTTGTGTGTGTACAGCTCCTACATATTCTCCCACAATACCGATAAAAATAAGCTGCACGGCGGAGAAGAAAAACAGACCGATGACCAAGGGTGCCTGCCCGGCAGAAAACGACTGCCAGAAAATCAATTTATAGACCAAATAAAACAGCGCCACCAAAACACTCAACACCGCCACGCCGAAGCCTAAGAAACACGCCAGACGCAAAGGAACTTTGGAATAGTTCACAAAGCCCAGCATCGCCATATCATAGAGCGTGTAGAAATTGTTTTTGGTGCGCCCGTGTTCTCGGCGGGGCTGCACAAAATCCACCGTGGCTATGTCAAAGCCGAGTTCGGAGACAAGGCCGCGAAAATACGGATAGGGGTCGTCTATACCGCGCAATACATCCACAAATTTTTTGTCGTACAGCCCGAAACCGGTAAAATTCTTTACCTGCTCCACCTCCGACATCTTGGCTATCAAGTTGTAGAACAATTTTCGGACCGCAAACATCAGGCGGTTTTCCTTGCTTTGGTTCTTTACGGCTATCACCACCTTATGCCCCTCTTCCCAACGGGCAATCAGTTCTGGAATCATTTCAGGAGGATCCTGCAAATCGGAAACCATTTGAATAACCGCATCTCCATAACATTGGCGAACGCCATAGAAAGGCGAACGGATATGCCCGAAATTCCGCGCGTTGACGATACAACGGATATGGGAATCGTTCTCAATCTCCTTGCGAATCAACGCCACCGTATTGTCTTTGGAGGCATTGTCGATAAAGATATGCTCGTAGTCGTACTGCGGCAATGTCTGCATGACCTTGCGAATCCGTTCGCAAAGAATGACCACATTCTCTTCCTCGTTGTAACAAGGCGTTATGATGGAAATTTTCTTTTTCATATCCGTATCATCAATTTATCCAACTCCTTCGTTCTTTATAACACCAAGCCATTATATTCCCGCAAATAAAACTGTGTTCCAGCCACATCACTGAATCGGTCGTTGATTGCGATACGATGCACTTTCGGGAATAAAGAAATCTTACCCTCCTCGTAAAGATCACTAAACTGCTCAATAACGGCAGCCCCTACACCACAACTTCTCTGATGCTCCTCCAATACCGTTATCTCTTTATACGTATTGGCAATTTTGCAAAGAATCTCCCTATTTAACGGCTTTACAAAAGGAATGCTATAAATATCTGTCGTATTCTCTCTCTCATGTTTTACGGCATAATCGAGAATAGAACCACTGGCAAGTATGGCTCTGGAGGCATTTGCTTTTTGTACCACAGGAACAATATCGCCAATATGAAGGTCTGAAAGGGAATCGGTATGGACAACCGCTTCTCCAGCCTTGCCTAATCTCAGATACATTGGGCCGGCATAAAAGGTTGAAATCTTGGTTACCGCTCGAGCCTCCACTGGATCTCCCGGAGAACAAACCACCATATTAGGAATGGTTCGCATCATACCGAGGTCTTCGGTAGCATGATGAGAAGCTCCCAACGAAGCATAGGCATATCCTGCACCAACCGATACAATCTTTACATTCAAATTGTGATATGCCACGTCATAACGGATCTGTTCCATACAACGCAAAGTCGGGAAATTACCTATCGAATATACATACACATTATATCCCTCCTGTGCCAATCCCGCCGCCACGCCTATCATATTTTGCTCTGCAATACCAGCATTTAGAAAACGTGCAGGATAACGGTCTGCAAATTGTTCAACCACACTATAGCCCAAATCTCCCACTATCAGGAATATTTTTTCGTTGATTGCCGCTTCCTCAACCAATTGTTTGATAAACGCCGTCCTCATCCTACTATCTCCTTTATCGCTTGTTTATATTGTTCCTCATCGGGTGATTTATAATGCCAAGCCAAGCTATTCTCCATAAAAGACACGCCTTTTCCCTTTATCGTATGGGCAATGATAACGGTGGGCTTTTCATTTTCACAGTTGAATGCTTCGAAAGCCTGCCGTAATGCATCATGGTCATGTCCATCCACACTAACAACATTCCAATTGAAATTCTTCATTTTTCGTTCCAATGGTTCAAGACAAAGCACATCATTTGTATTGCCAAAACTTTGTATCTTGTTATAGTCAATAATAACACAGAGATTGGAAAGCTTATGATGGGCGCCAAAAAGAAAAGCCTCCCAATTGGAGCCTTCATCCATTTCACCGTCCCCCAAAATAACGTATGTTTTGAATTCCTCGCCTTTGATTTTCGCCCCCAAAGCAATTCCACAAGCTATTGGCAACCCATGCCCCAGACTACCTGCCGAAATTTCAATCCCCGGCACATGATGCGTGGTATGGCATAAAAATGCGGAACCATTCTGCGCATACGTATCAAGCGCTTCTACCGAATAATATCCTTTATGTGCCAGCACGGCATAAAATGACACGCAGGCATGCCCCTTGGATAACAAACAACGGTCACGTTTTCCCCAATCGGGTTTTTCAGGTTTCTGGTTAAGCACATCACTATAAAGTACTGCCAAGATATCTGCCATGGATAGCGCCCCACCGATATGGGAGGCATGTGCCTTATAAACCATCTCCACAGATGTCTTGCGTATCTTCTTTGCCAACTCTATGCTTTCCTTACTCATTGTCCCATCTCTTTTCTATGTGATTTGACACTTTCATTCCTGATAGTTTCTATAACCTTTTCCAACCCCTGCCGTAAAGTTGTATGCTCAAATGCTCCAAAAGTCTTGACGAAACGGGAAGCATCCCCCATAATAACCATAGACTGATTCGGTCGATACGGCATAGTCCTCACATATTGTAGTTTCGAGCCTGTCAGTTGTTTTATCGACTCCTGCAACTCCTTGATGCTTACAGGTACGGAAGAAGATATGTTATAGATGCCACTCTTGCCTTTCTGTCCGATAACAGACTCTATGGCGCAAGCAAAGTCCCATGCATACAGATACGAATACACTTGTTCTCCAAGTGTCGTTTCCATCTCCAAATCTCCATCTATACATTTTCTAATTGTGGAAGGTATGAGCCATTGAGGTCTCTGCTTCTCACCATAAACACTGAAAATGCGTATCCACTGCCATTCGATATTGTTGCTTTCGCAATATGTTTGCAAATGTTGTGAACAACTGATTTTCGCTTTGGCATATTCCGATACAGGGAAAAGAGATTGATCTTCGTTAACGACGGAATTTATCTGCCCGTATTCATCCTGCGATCCAAGCATAATGATTTGCTTATACGGGTATAGTCTCATCATCAAATCCGTCATTTCAATATTAGCCTGCTGTATCTCCAAATTATTGCGTCCTTCCGCAGATACACCGTTCCATGCCGCATGAATAAATACATCGGGAGAAAATCGCCTTACATCCTCCAATCCTTGCGAAGTATCCGTCTCAACCCACACAATCCGTTTTTCTATAGCTTCATCAAACAGACTAACAGAAGCCCTGCGCCGGAAACACATAACTTCGTGATTCTTTGCCACGCATCGCTTCACAATATGGTAGCCTAGAAAACCCGTCGCACCGGAAACCAACACTTTCATAGCGTTAAATATTGTTTGATTTCCTCCACGCAAAGCCCGTAAACGTCGGTATCGCGGTAACGCTTATACCAATCCACGGTCATTCCGATGGTTTTCTCCATGTTCAGACGGGGCTTCCAGCCCAAATGGAAACGCGCCTTGCTGATGTCGAGCATCAACAATTGGGCTTCATGCACGGCACCGGGATCTGACAAATCTTGCAATTCGCCTTTCCCGTAGGCCTTCACCACGGCCTGTGCCACTTCCCATACGGTAGTGACACCCGAAGTTTCGGGGCCGAAATTCCAGCCTTCGCAATAGCGCATGGGATCTTCCCACATTTTCTTTGCCAACAGCAGGTAACCGCTTAAAGGTTCCAACACATGCTGCCAAGGGCGCACCGCCTTGGGGCTTCGGATTCCTATCGGTTGGCCTGCCTCCAAAGCGCGGATGCAATCGGGCAGAATGCGGTCGGCCGCCCAGTCGCCTCCGCCGATAACGTTGCCGGCCCTTACACTGGCAATGCTTTTGCCGTGTTTTTCGTATTGTTCGGGATGAAAGAAACTGCGCCGCCAGCTGCTGATGGCGATTTCAGCCGCTCCCTTACTGCTACTGTACGGGTCGTAGCCGCCCATCGGTTCATTCTCGCGGTATGCCCAAATTTGTTCTTTGTTTTCGTAGCATTTGTCGGTGGTAATCATCACCGCCGTCTTGACGCTCGACGTGGCGCGAACCGCCTCCAACACATGGATGGAGCCCATGACGTTGGTCTGATAGGTTTCCACCGGTATCTCGTAAGAGAGCCGCACCAAAGGCTGGGCGGCCAAGTGGAACACGATTTGGGGCTTATATTCGGCAAAAACGGCCTTCACTTTTTCCGCATCGCGGATATCCACACGCAAATCCGCCTTGATTTTAGAACCGATGCCCGAAAGCACGTAGTTGTCGCGTTCGGAATAAGGCTCCAAGGCCATGCCGATTACCTCCGCGCCCATTTCGTGCAACCATATTGCGAGCCAACTTCCCTTGAAGCCCGTATGACCCGTAACCAAAACCCGCTTGCCCTTGTAAAAATCGTTGAAACTATCTGTCACCATAATTTTAAGCCTGCTTCGGCATCGTTTTGCTCCATTTCTTCCAAGGTGCATTGCCCGTGGCGAGAAGTTTTTCCAGCAACTCCTTCTCTCTGGCATTATCCATGCACTGCCAGAAGCCATTATGGATATACGACATCAACTGGCCTTCCGCCGCCAGAACTTCCATAGGTTCCCTTTCAAAAACAGTGGTATCATCTTTAAGATACTTGAATATTTCGGGTTCCAACACCATATATCCGGCATTGATGGGGGCTCCGTCCATCATGTTCTTCTCACGAAAAGACTTGACAGCATTGTCGCCACCGATATTGAGCACCCCTTTTTCCTGTTTCAACTTAACGGCGGTAAGTGTGGCTATCTTGCCATGGCTTCGGTGAAAATCGAGCAAGTCGTTGATGTTCACATCGCAAACGCCATCCCCGTAGGTCATGAAGAAAGGCTCATCGCCCACATATTTCTCAACGCGTTTAATACGTCCGCCTGTCATCGTATTGTAACCTGTATCGACCACCGTTACTTTCCATGGTTCGCAATGGCTGGTATGCACCTGCATATCGTTTCTGCCTTGCGTATAATCGAATGTAACATCGCTGCTGTGCAGAAAGAAGTTGGCAAACCATTCCTTGATATACTCTTGCTTATAACCCGCACAAATAATGAATTCCGTGTGTCCGTAATAAGCATATTCCTTCATGATATGCCACAACATCGGCTTTCCGCCGATTTCCACCATCGGTTTGGGACGGATATCGGTTTCTTCCGAAAGCCGTGTGCCGAAGCCGCCTGCCAAAAGAACTACTTTCATATCGTATCGATTTTGGGCAAAATGTCTATTCCAAGCCTTTCGATTTCAAAAAGGCATGGATTTGATTCAACGAATATTCAATTTGCCCGTCTGTCAAGCCAGGATAAGTGCCCAGGAAAAACGTGCGTTCCATAATGGCATCTGTATTTTCCAGATTGCCCACGATACGTTTTTCCACTTGCAGGTAGGCCGGCTGCTTTACCATATTGCCGGCAAAAAGGTTGCGCGTTTCAACCCCCATGCGGCTCAGATAGTCGGTAAACTCCGTGCGGGTAAAGCCCGCGTTTTCCCTTACCGTAACCGGATAGGCGAACCAGGCAGGATCGGAACCGGGCTCGGCCACCGGCAGGATAAAGAATTTTTCGAGCGGCTTGAAGCCTTTCTCCCAAGCACGGAAATGGGCCTTGCGCTTTTCCACGAAATCGGGCAGTTTGTCCATCTGCGCGCTCCCGATAGCCGCCTGCATATCGGTCATCTTGAGGTTGTAGCCGATATGGGAATAAACGTACTTGTGGTCGTAACCCAACGGAAGTTCTCCGTATTGCTTGGTGTAACGGTATCCGCAACGGTTGTTCTGACCGCCCTCGCAGGAGCAGTCGCGCCCCCAGTCGCGGAAAGAGCGCACCGCCTTGGCAATAAGCGGGTCGTTAGTGCAGACCATGCCGCCCTCACCCGTGGTGATATGGTGCGCCGGGTAAAAGGAAAACGTGGAAACATGGCCGAAAGTACCCGTTTTTCTGCCCTTGTAGGTGGAACCGAGCGCATCGCAGCAATCTTCGATTACCCACAAGTCGTATTCCTCGGCCAGCTTCATCACCTCATCCAGGCAGAAAGGATTACCCAAGGTGTGCGCCAGCATGATGGCGCGGGTTTCGGTGGTGATGGCGCGGCGAGCCTGCTCTATGAGCATATTGTAGTTGCCCGGCTCCACATCCACGAACACCGGAATCAGCCCGTTTTGGATAATCGGATTCACCGTGGTGGGGAATCCCGCCGCCACCGTAATCACCTCGCTGCCTTTCTTAAGGCGTTTGGAACCGAACAGGTGGCTGGTGAGGGCGGTCAAGGCCAACAGGTTGGCGGAAGATCCCGAATTGACGGCAAAAGCGTGGTTCAGACCTACATAGGCCTTGAACTTTTCGGTAAATTCCTTGGCGTACCGGCCTTCGGTGAGCCAAAAATCCAAGGAAGAATCCACCAGATTCACGATTTCGTGTTGGTCGAAAACCCTTCCCGCATACCGTACTTCCTGTTTCTGCCCAACTTCGGGTTCAGGACGGTTGCCAAACTGCGCCTTGTAATATTCAGCGGTGAGCCGCTTTATCTCTTGGCGCAATTCATCGGCACTGAGAACCTTCTTTGCCATTTTTCCACGTATTTGGGGTTATTCGGCGCCCATCACTTCCACACCCGGAACGATTTTTCCGACCAAGCCTTGCAACACCTTGCCGGGACCCACTTCGATAAAGCGGGTGGCTCCGTCGGCGTGCATATTCTGCACAATCTTTGTCCAACGTACGGGCGAGGTAAGTTGCGCAATCAAGTTGGCCTTTATCTTTTCGGGATCGGTGTAGGGTTGCGCGTCCACATTCTGATAAACGGGGCAAATAGGCGCAGCGAACTGCGTTGCCGCGATAGCCTCCGAAAGTTCCACGCGGGCCGGCTCCATAAGGGGAGAATGGAAGGCTCCGCCCACCTTGAGCGGCAGGGCGCGTTTGGCACCGGCGGCCTTGCACTTCTCGCAGGCTTCCTCGATACCTTTCATACTGCCCGAAATAACCAGCTGGCCGGGGCTGTTATAGTTGGCGGGAACCACCACCTCGCCGGAAACGCCGGCGCAGATTTCTTCGATTTTTTCATCGGGGAGGCCGATAATGGCCGCCATCGTGGAGGGATTCATCTCGCAAGCTTTCTGCATGGCATTGGCCCGTTTGGAAACCAACACCAAGGCATCTTCAAAAGCCAAGGCCTTGTTGGCCACCAAAGCCGAAAATTCGCCCAAGGAGTGCCCCGCCACCATATCCGGCTTGAAATCGGGCAGGCAAGCCGCCCAAATCACCGAATGCAGGAACACCGCCGGCTGCGTAACCTTGGTCTGTTTCAAATCTTCATCGCTGCCGGAAAACATGATGTCGGTGATCTTGAAGCCGAGGATGCTGTCGGCTTTTTCAAACATTTCCTTTGCCTGCGGGTATTTTTCATACAGGTCTTTGCCCATACCCGAAAACTGCGCTCCCTGACCGGGAAAAACATAAGCTGTCTTCATATCATCAATCCTTTAACATTTATACTATAGTATTAAAGCCCCAAAAATACGAAAAGTTAAGCGCAGAGACAACCGCAAGCCCCGCTTGCAGGTTGGCTATGCCGAGACAAAGTATTTTCAGCAAAGCTAAAAATACGAAAAGTTAAGCGCAGAGACAACCGCAAGTTTGTTTACTAAAATCGTGGATTTTGTTTTTTAGTTAAAAAGCGA
>CAMWTX010000063.1 GCA_947177315.1 uncultured Bacteroidales bacterium
CTTCGGAAGTGAGGCGGTTGGAGGCGGAGATATTGGTGGCTGTGGGAAAATAAGGAGGCTGCCGCCATTCCACATAATGAACCGTAGCAGGCTTCTCCGGGCTCGGAATAATGCAGGAAACCGCCAGCAGCGGCCCAACAAGCGCCAGAGAAGTTCTTATCTTATTGAATCGAAAAGACATCGTGAACGTTTTCTTTGATAATACGTTGAGCTTCCATATTCTGCATAACCGAACCGCCGAATTTGCCGAAATCCCATACGTTGGGTTTTTCAAACCAGTTGGCCACTTCCATGTTCAGGTTCAGGCTTTTGGTAAGCCCGTCGGTGAGGAAAAGGCGCAGGGTGTCGCGCAGATGCACCGCATTGGTGTCTGTTCCTGCATGAAAACCAAAGGGATAGAACGCCGTATCGCCGGCATTCTGCGCGTACCATCCGTTCAATTTCAGATGGTGGTAGCCTCCGCCCATGCTTTCGGGCCAGAACATCAGGCTTTCGGGGGCGTTCAGGAACAGACCCGTATGGTTGTAGGCCGAATCCAGGCCATAGACGAATTCCACATAGTCGTAGATGCCGGCTTGCAGAGGCTCGTCTATCTCCCACTTCAGGGTGGCGGGCAGGTCGGAATCCACATAGTGTATCCGGTTGCTTTCTTTTTGGAATCCCCGCCTCTTTTGGCGGTATCCTCCCGATTGTTCCACAAACACCGGGTCTGAAATGAAATACTGGATATTGGCTATCCTTACCGTATTTCCAGATGCTATTGTATAATCTTTATTTCCAAATACTAATGGTTCTCTATTGAAAGTAAAGCTAAAAGTTATCGAAACCTTGCCGGACATCTCGTTTTTATGGCAGGAAGTGAGCCCGAACCCAAGGAAAAGACAGACCGAAAGCAAAAATATTCTCGTTTTCATGACACGCGAAGTTATGCAATTCTGCCCTATCTTCCTTATCTTCGCAAAACAAATTTCAATTCCGAGCAAGGGGGCGCGCATGAACACGGTGTCCGACGAAATCAGGGAGACCTTACGTATCCTGCCCGAAAAACCGGGTGTCTATCAGTACTTCGACGAGCAGGATGAGCTTATCTATGTAGGCAAGGCCAAGAACCTCAAACGGCGGGTCAGTTCGTATTTCCACAAGGAACAAGAGGGCAAGGTATTGGCCTTGGTTATGAAAATCAAACGCCTGGAATATATCGTAGTGAACACCGAGGCGGATGCCCTCTTGTTGGAGAACAACCTGATAAAGCGTTACAAGCCCCGTTACAATATCCTGCTCAAAGACGACAAGACTTATCCGTGGCTCTGCCTGTCGAATGAGGATTTTCCGAGGCTGTTCCCTACCCGCCGCATCTTGCAGGACGGTTCCTCTTATTTCGGCCCTTATCCATCGGTAAAGATGCTCAATACTTTGCTCGAAATCATCCACGAAATTTATCCCCTGCGTACCTGCCGGCATCACTTGGATGAACGCTGCATCGCCAGCAAGAAGGTGCGGCTCTGCCTCGAATACCACATGAAGCGTTGCGCCGGCCCCTGCCAGGGATTGCAGACCCAGGCGGAATACAATGAGCAGATTGCACAGATAAAGACGCTTATCCGGGGGCATATCAATCCGGTCTTGCAGTCGCTGCACCGGCAGATGATGCAGGCGGCGGAGAACCTGGAGTTCAAGAAGGCGCAGGCTCTCAAGACCAAGATGGAACTATTGCAGCGTTACCAAAGCAAATCGACGGTGGTGAACGCCTCGTTGACCGATGTGGATGTGTTGGGCACGATGGAAGACGGGCAGAACATCTATTTCAATTACCTGCGGGTCGTGGACGGACGGGTCGTGCAGGCGCACACGATAGAGGTCAGGAAAAAGTTGGAGGAAACGCCTGCCGATTTGCTCGAAGAGGCTATCGTGGAGTTCCGGCAGCAGTTCAAGAGCCAGGCTGCCGAAATCATCCTGCCATTTACACCTTCTTTCGAGTTGAAAGGGCTCAAATGCACGGTTCCCCAGGCGGGCGAGAAAAAGAAGTTGTTGGACCTTTCGGTGCAGAATATCAAGTATTTTATTCTGGAAAAGTCCAAACGCATGGATCTGACCGACCCCGACCGCCGGGGCAAGGAGCTTATGAGCCAGTTGCAGAAGGCCTTGGGTATGGAAAAACTGCCTTTGCATATCGAATGTTTCGACAACTCGAATTTTGAGGGCGATTATCCGGTGGGTGCCATGACGGTGAGCCGCAACGGCAAACTTTCCAAGCGGGATTACCGGCATTTCAATATCCGCACCGTGACGGGTGCCAACGACTACGCCACGATGGAGGAAGTGTTTACGCGGCACTACGGGCGTCTGGTGAGCGAGGGCGCGCCTTTACCCCAGCTGGTTATCGTAGATGGCGGCAAGGGGCAGCTTTCTTCGGCCTACAAGATTCTTTCGGAATTGGGCATCGAGAAGGAGATTTTCTTGATCGGCATCGCCGAACGTCTGGAAGAAATCTACAAGGTGGGCGATCCTTTGCCACTGCTGCTGGACAAGAAGTCGGAAGCCCTGCGCCATATCCAGCTCTTACGCGACGAGGCGCACCGCTTCGGCATCACCCATTACCGCAAACGCCACCTCAAGGGGCTTATCAAGACCGAACTGACCGACATCAAGGGCATCGGGGCTGAAACCGCCTCTATCCTGCTGCATTATTTCCATTCGGTCAAGAAGATAAAGGAAACGTCTTTGGAAGAACTGCAAGCCTGCGTAGGCAAGGCCAAGGCCGAACTGGTGTGGAAGCATTTTCACGGGTGAGCCGCAAACTCCGCCAATACGCTGATTCCGCCTTGCACTTTCTGCTGTTTTTCAACTTTCACCACCGCTTGGACGGGAAAATACAGATCCACGCGCGAACCGAATTTGATAAAGCCGAGTTCTCCGGTGGCGGCCACATCCATGCCGGGTTGGGCATACGACACGATACGCCGCGCCACCGCCCCTGCAATCTGGCGCACCAGCACCTCCCTGCCCTGCGGCGTCTTGAGCACCACCGTGTTCCTTTCGTTCAATTCCGAAGATTTTTCGTGCCACGCCACCAGGTATTTGCCCGCATGGTAACGGCAATACACCACTTGTCCCGACACCGGATAGCGGTTCACATGCACATTGGCAGGCGACATAAAGACCGAAATCTTGGTGCAGGGAGCGGAAAAATATTCCGGTTCCTCCACCCGGGCTATATCCACAATCGTTCCGTCGGCGGGCGAAAGCAGCACGTGAGGGCCGGGAACGGCATACCGTCGGCGCGGCATACGGAAAAACAGCCCCACGATACACCAAAGCAGGATGACCGCACCCCATAAGAGCCACAATCCCCAATGGTTTGTTCCTTCCATCAACGCCAACGCGCCCGTCAACACCATCAGCAATGTAACCCAAAGGATGCTGTTCGTGCCTTCCTTATGCAAATAATATCTTGCCATCTAAAATCCAATTCAATATAAACCATGTAGCCAGAGCCACGGGCGCAGCCAGCAGCACGCTGTCGAAACGGTCCAGCACACCGCCGTGCCCCGGCAGAAAACGCCCCGAGTCCTTTACCCCGGCCTTGCGCTTTACCGCCGACTCCAACAAGTCGCCGCCCATGCCGGCCACAATAGTCAGCACCGAGAACACAAGCCAAAACAGGATTCCGGTATCGGGCAGCAACCATATCTTCCAGACATACGCCAAGCCTACGGCAAACAGAAAACCGCCCATAGCGCCTTCCCAGGTCTTGGAGGGCGAGATTTTGGGACACAGCTTGTGCCGCCCCAGGAGGCTGCCGGTAAGGTATGCGAATATGTCGGAACTCCAGATCAGCACGAAAAAGCCCAACAGCCCGTAGCACCCCAGACACACATATAATAAGTAGAGGCACACCATGCCGAGCGTTACGTAAAGAATGCCCGAGAAAACCCGTAACAGGTAGCACGCTACCGTTCCGGAGGTAACATCCGGCATAGCAGAAGAAAGTTCAGACCGGATAGAAAAGAGGCGGACGGTTTCGAGGCAACAGCCGGCCCAGATCAGACCAGTCAAGACGGCGAACCAGGCCTTTCCCGCCAGAGCCGCGCCCACGATGGCCGCCACAATCAACATCCCCGTCAAGGTTCGCTTGCCCAATTCGTTCATCGTTCCTCCCACTGGTCAATCAACACCAAATAGATATTCTTAGGCCCGAATCCCGGTATCGGAAGTCCGTCCACATCTGTAAAATGGCTCAGCCCTGTCCACAAGGACATCATGGAAGGCTGGTTGCCGTCGGCAGGCTGCATTTTCCAAAAGGTACGCAGGTCGGGGCAAATCTGTCCGCTCAAGGCAATGAACACAATCGTGTCGGCCTGGGCAAAGATGCGCCGTCCTGCCGAAGAAGCGTCGAAAAGGATGCTGCCGTCGTTGGCCACCAAACAGCGGCAGGCACAGATGCCCACACTCTTGAGCACGCCGTCCAAGGGCTCTTTTCCATAGGAAATCTTGGCCCATTGCAGGATAGGTTCCACCGATTCATCGCGGCAGAAAATCTTGTCGTGCCACTGGTTGTCGTCGGCAAGGAACTGCAGCGACTGCACGGCTTCTTCCATATTTTCGCAATAAACGAACCGGCCTCCCCGATGTACGAAATTTTCGGCGAACACCACATCCAGCGAGGCTCCGGCAGGAATAAAGACGGAACTGTCAAGGTCTATGGCAGGCTGAAGCGTTACCGGCGCGGAAGTCAAGGCTTCGCGGATACGCTTCAGAATACGTTCCTTCGGGGTTATTTCCTGTAATGAATGGGCATCCATATTCTACTCCGCCGTTGTTTTTTCGGGCTGAACCTCATCGGGATGCGCGGGAGTGTCTTCTCCGGGGCGTTTGCCGAAAATCGTTTCCAAATCCTCGCGGAACATCACTTCCCTTTCGATCAGCAAGGCCGCCAGGCGGTCGAGTTTCTCACGGTTCTCGCGCAGGATGCGTTTGGCCTCCTCATACGAAGAAGCAATCAGGCCGCGACCCTCGGCATCGATGGTTTCCGCCGTCTTTTCGCTATACGGCTTTCCGAAAGCGCACTCCTGCTCGCCGCTCGAATCGTAATAGCTCAAGGTGCCCACCTTGTCGTTCATGCCGTAATAGGCCACCATGGCGTAAGCCTGTTTGGTAACTTTTTCCAGATCGTTCAAAGCCCCGGTGGAAATCTGTCCGAAAACCACTTCTTCCGAAGCCCTGCCGCCCAAAGTGGCTTTCATCTCGTCCTGCATCTGTTCCAGCGTGGTTATCTGGCGTTCTTCGGGTAGATACCAGGCCGCCCCCAAAGACTTGCCGCGCGGCACAATCGTTACCTTGACCAAAGGATGCGCGTTGGGCAACATCCAACTTACCGCCGCATGTCCGGCCTCGTGGTAGGCAATCACTTTCTTTTCGTCGGCCGAAATAATCTTGCTGCGGCGTTCCAGTCCGCCCACGATACGGTCTATGGCTTCCAGAAAGTCTTGTTTCTCCACCTGCTGTTTTTGGTGGCGGGCGGCGATCAAGGCCGCTTCGTTGCACACGTTGGCGATATCGGCTCCCGAAAAACCGGGCGTCTGCTTGGCCAGGAAATCCACATCCACGCTATCGCTGAGCTTGATGGGTTTGAGGTGGACCTTGAAGATGGCCTTGCGCTCTTCCAGTTCGGGCAGTTCTACATTGATCTGCCGGTCAAAACGCCCCGGACGCAGCAAAGCCCTGTCCAGTATCTCGGCGCGGTTGGTGGCCGCCAATATGATGACCCCGCTGTTGCTGCCGAATCCGTCCATTTCGGTAAGCAACTGGTTGAGCGTGTTTTCCCTCTCGTCGTTGCCTCCCGTAAAGGCGTTCTTTCCACGGGCGCGGCCAATGGCGTCTATTTCATCGATAAAGATGATGCAGGGCGATTTTTCCTTGGCGGAACGGAACAGGTCGCGCACGCGCGAAGCCCCCACGCCCACAAACATTTCCACGAAATCCGAACCCGAAATGGAGAAGAACGGCACCTGGGCTTCGCCCGCCACAGCCTTGGCCAACAGGGTCTTGCCCGTTCCCGGAGGTCCTACGAGCAAGGCACCCTTTGGAATTTTGCCGCCCAAAGAAGTGTAACGTTTGGGATTTTTCAGAAAATCCACGATTTCCATGATTTCTTCCTTGGCTTCGTCCAAGCCGGCCACATCCTTGAAAGTGGTGTTCACCTTGGTGTCTTTGTCGTAAAGCTGCGCCTTGGATTTACCAAAGCTGAACATACCGCCCATGCCGCCGGGCCCACCCATCGGGCCTCGGCAGAGGCCTCTGAAAATCCACATCATCAGCAGAATCGAAAAGACAATCCAGATCAGCATCGAGAAAAATCCGTTTTCCCAGAAGTTCTTGCGCGTTTCGGGCACGGGTTCCACCGTCGGGGCATCCATAATGGCTTTCTTGGCCCAAACAGACTTGCCGGCGGTATCCGCCACCTTGCTGTCCCATTGCGCTTTGCGCACGTCCTGCTGAAAAGATTCGAGCGTGAGGAACTTGTAAACGTAAAATTTGGTATTGGAATGCCCGTCGGGGTTGCGCAGGGCTTCATAGGCGGAATCCGCATAGATACGGTCTGTCTTGAGGAACACTTCGGCGTACTGGTTGTTCACCACCACGATATTCTCCACATCACCCCGCTTGAGCATCTGTTCCACCTGGTGCCAGGTGGCATCGTAACTGCGTTGGCCGCCCAGCCCCCCTGAGGAGAACTGCAGGTAAAGGAAAAACGCCAGCATGGCGGCATACACCCAGTAAATCATCCTGAACCGGCTCTTTTTCGGCTTTCCTTGTCCAGGTTTTCCCGGCATACGGTTTTCGGTATCGTTCATGTAGTCTTACTCTCCTTTAAAATGTTTGATGCCCGAATCGCCCCAAAGCTCCTCGAGCCGGTAATGATGGCGCACGCTGTCCAAAAAGATATGAGCCACCACACCGCCAAAATCCAGCAAGACCCATTCCGCGTTGGCATAGCCTTCCTTATGCAGCGGGTCCATATTGTATTTGACGTACATCTGATCCTCTATCTCATCGGCAATCGCCCTTACCTGCGGACCGGATGTGGCTTCACAAACCACAAAGAAGTCGAAAGACGCCCCCGGAATCTCCCGTAGATCCATGCTGAGGATATCCGCGCCTTTCTTCTCGTCCATGGCTTGGGCAATGCAAGCCACCCAATCCGCTTCGGTGTTCCTTTTCTTTGCCATTAATGCTCCTGTTGCTTCAAGTCTTCCAGCATCTTCCGTAACGAATCATCCCATTCGGGAATCCGGAGGCCGAAAGCCTGTTTTATTTTGCTCTTGTCCAACACGCTGTAGGCCGGTCTGCGGCAAGAGGTGGGATATTCGGAGGTGCTGATGGGCTGAACCTTGCAGTTCCGGCCCGAGAGCTGCATGATGGCCGAGGCGAACTCAAACCAGGTGCATTCCCCCTCGTTCGTATAGTGATAGATTTCACAGCCCTGCCGTTTGGAAAAATCGGTCTGCAGGATAATCTCGATAATCGCGCCGGCCAAGTCGGCTGCCCAGGTGGGCGTTCCGTGCTGGTCGGCCACCACCATCACTTCCTGACGCTCCTGACCGAGTTTCAACATGGTCTTTACAAAATTGTTGCCGAAGGCCGAATACAGCCATGCGGTGCGTATCACCATGCCGCGCACTCCTTTGTCCAGCATAGCCTGTTCTCCGGCACGCTTGGAAAGCCCGTAAACCCCGATAGGGTTTACCGTATCGGTTTCCTTATAGGGTTCGAGCGCCGTGCCGTCAAAAACATAGTCGGTGGAGATATGTAGCATAAAGGCATCGCATTCCACGCAGGATTCCGCCAGCACGCCCACCCCGTCGGCATTGACGGCAAAGGCCAGCTCGCGGTTGCTTTCCGCCTTCTCCACCGCGGTATAGGCGGCGCAGTTCACCACTAGGTCAACCTTGTGCAGTTTCATGTAATTCTGCACATCGGCGCGGTTGCAGATATCCAATATATCCACATCCACAAACAGAAAACGGCAAAACGAACAACGGGGATCTTTCGCCAAACGGCGCAGTTCCGAACCAAGCTGTCCCTTGCATCCCGTTACCAATACCGTGAGTATTTCCGCCATGTTTTATTCTTTAAGCGTTTAAACGGCTATTTTAATCCGCGCAATTCGTTGTCAAAATAAGCGATGGTTTT
>CAMWTX010000064.1 GCA_947177315.1 uncultured Bacteroidales bacterium
CTTTGGTCAAGCTGCTGTGGGCTCCTTTGCTGGGGGCGGCCCTGATTTTTCCCGAGAACCTTTCCACGGCGGCCCTGCTGTTGGTTACCTGTTTTGTGATGATGATCGTGGGAGGTGTGGCCGGCCGTTATATCTGGAGCATGGTGGGCGCGGGCGTGCTGTTCGCTTCGCTGTTCCTGGCCATGCTGCTTATTGTGCCGGCGGAGAACCTGCCCGGTCGTTCCTCCACGTGGAAAGCCCGTGTGGAACGCTTTGGCGGCGGAGAGAGCGAGGAATCCTATCAGGTTACCCAATCCAAGATAGCCATTGCCGGAGGGCGTGTGTTCGGCAAAGGGCCGGGCAACAGCACACAGCGCAATTTCTTGCCGCACCCGTATTCCGACTATATCTATTCGCTGATTATCGAAGAATACGGCATGTTTGCCGGCATAGGCGTGTTGATGCTGTACCTGTGGTTTCTGATGCGCGGCATCAGCATAGCGCGGCGCTGCAAGGGCTCTTTCGGCAGTTACATGGTGCTGGGCGTTACCTTTATGCTTACCCTGCAGGCACTCATCAACATGGGCGTGGCGGTGGACTTGCTGCCGGTTACGGGGCAACCCCTGCCGTTTTTGAGCATGGGGGGCACTTCGCTGTTCTTTACCGCTTGCGGCATCGGACTGATTCTGAGCGTGAGCGCGGAGGTGGAGAAAAATGAATTGGAAGAAGCAAAAAACGAAAAATAAACGATAATGCAGAAGAAAACCTTAAAGGTGATTATAAGCGGCGGCGGAACGGGCGGACATATCTTTCCGGCCATCGCCATCGCCAACGAGATAAAGCATCGCGAACTTGATGCCGAGATTCTTTTTGTGGGAGCTGAGAACCGTATGGAAATGGAAAAGGTGCCGGCGGCAGGCTATCAGATTGTGGGATTGAACGTGGTGGGTTTTGACCGCAAGCATCTGTGGAGAAATTTTTCGCTCCCGTTCAAATTGGCCAAGGGGCTTAGGCAAACGCGCAAGATTATCCGCAATTTTGAACCGGACGTGGTGATAGGCGTGGGTGGCTATGCCAGCGCCCCCACCTTGTATTCGGCGCAAAGGCTCAAGATTCCCACCTTGATTCAGGAACAGAACTCGCTGCCGGGCATGACCAACCGTATCTTGAGTAAACGCGCCAACTGCATCTGCGTGGGATACGACGATATGGAACGCTTTTTTCCGCGCGAAAAGATAGTATGGACGGGCAATCCCATCCGTCAGGACATTTCCGATATCAATGCCAAACGGGAAGAAGCCTTTGCCTTTTACAACCTCAAGAAGGATATGCCCACGCTGTTGGTGATGGGTGGAAGCCTCGGGGCCGGCACGATCAACGAAGGCATGAAAGTGAATATCGACTATCTGCTTTCCAAGGGATTCCAGGTGATGTGGCAGACGGGAAAATACTATTACCAGCGCATGCTGCCTTATGCCGAAGGCAAGGAAAATTTGGTGCTGCTCGATTTTGTGCGTCGGGTGGATCTGGCCTATGCGGCGGCCGACTTGATTGTTTCGCGTGCCGGTGCCATCACCATCTCCGAACTTTGCGTGGTGGGAAAACCCTTGATTCTGATTCCCTCTCCCAACGTGGCCGAAGACCATCAGACCCGCAATGCCGAAGCCTTGAGTTCCCGCAACGCCGCCATCCTATTGCATGACGACCGCACGGTGGAAGACCTGGGCAAGACCGTGGTGGAACTTTGGAACAACGACCGCCGCCGGGAGTTGCTCTCGCAGAATATCTCGCGCATGGGCACCACCTCGGCCGCCAAGATGATTGTTGACGAAGTGATGAAGTTGCTGTAGCGCATGGAAACGCTTGCCATGACATATCCGTATTTCTTGGGCATAGGCGGCATCGGAATGAGTGCCTTGGCCTGTCATTACCTGCGCCAGGGGTGCAGGGTGGCGGGCTACGACCGTGTTTCGACGCCGCTTACCCGGAAATTGGAATCCATGGGAGCGAAGATTCATTATACCGAATCGCCCGAACTCTTGCCCGAGGGCATCGACGCGGTGGTCTATACGCCCGCCGTGCCTTCCACCCATGCCGAATGGCAGGAAATCCGCCGCCGCGGGCTGCCGGTTTACAAACGGGCGCAGGTGTTGGGCATGTTGAGCCGGCAATATAAAACGCTGGCGGTGGCCGGAACGCATGGAAAAACCACCACCTCGGCCATGTTGGCCTACCTGATGCACGGAAGCATAGGCTGCAACGCCGTATTGGGCGGCATCGTTCCCGATTTGGACGGCAACTACCTGCACGATGAAAAGAGCCCCTATCTGGTAACCGAAGCCGATGAATACGACCGTTCGTTCCTGCAGCTGCAGCCTTGGTTTTCGGTGGTAACCTCCTGGGATGCCGACCATCTGGACATATACGGCAACTTGGAATCCATGCGTGCGGCATACGTGCAGTTTATGCGGCAGTCGGAGCGGTTCATCGCCGAAGCCTCGCTGGAATTGCCCCTGCGCGCCGATTATGTTTACGGCTTGGGCGAACCGAAAGGAGGCGGCAAAGCGGCCTTCGCTTCCAACCTGCGTGTGGAAGACGGCCGCTGCACTTTCGATTACACAGGCCCGAAAGCCCTTATCCAAGACTTGAACCTTTCTTGTCCGGGCAGGCATAATGTAGAAAATGCGGTGGCGGCGGTGAGCCTTGCCTTGGAAGCCGGCGTGCAACCGCAGGATATACGGCGGCTTCTGCCGCTGTTCAAAGGGGTCCGCCGTCGTTTGGAACGTTGCTTCTCGCAGCCGGGGCTGGCCTATTACGACGATTACGCCCACCATCCGGCCGAAATCAGGGCGAGCCTGCGGGCCTTGCGCGAGTTCTATCCCGATTACCGCATGGCGGTGTTGTTTCAGCCGCATCTGTACTCGCGCACGCGCGACTTGGCGGAAGGTTTTGCCGACAGCCTGCAGGAAGCCGACGCGCTTTGCCTGGTGGATATCTATCCGGCGCGCGAAGAGCCGATAGCCGGTGTGGATACGCGCCTGATAGGCGAGAGAATCAAGAATATCCCAGTGGTTTACACCAGCAAGGAAAACGCTTTGGAACAAGTGGGCCGGTATCTGGAAGAAAAGGAAAAGAACCGGCGGAAACTCTTGCTTGTAAGCATGGGGGCAGGCGACATCGACACGCTGGTGGAACCGATAAACGCCTGTGTGCGGAAAGGAGGCGGGGCATGAAAAGGGTGATACGGATACTCTTGTTGCTGTTCTTTTTTGCGCTCCTGGCGGGAACGGCCATCGTTATGCTCAGGTATTCGGCGCGGCAGTGGCAGAACATGCTTTGCACGGATGCGGAGATAGACATCGAGCGGCAGAACTTCGAGATTTATCTGCAGAACCGCGATATCGAGAAATGGTTGGGCGACCACGGTATCACCATCAAGGGCAAGAAGAGCCGGCAAGTGAGTGCGTCCAATATCGAGCAGGTGCTGTTGCAGAACCCCTATGTGGGCGATGCGCAGGTGTTCATGACCATCGACGGAACCTGCCACCTCCAGGTGGAACAGCGTAATCCGGTGCTCAAGGTGGTCGCTTCCAACGGGCAGATGTTCCAGATAGACCGCAACGGCATCGAGATGCCCGTCAATACCGACTATGCGGTGCGTCTGCGTGTGGCCAGCGGTTATATTCCGGTGGTGCCGAAATATGGCCTGGATGTTACCCGGATTGCCGACACGCTGCGCGCCTCGGTGCTGAAAAACCTTTTTGAAATCAATGGTTTTTTGAGCGAGAACCCCTTTTGGGACGCGATGTTCGAGCAGATATTCGTAACCTACGCGGGCGAATACGAACTGGTGCCCAAGGTGGGAGGGCAGTTGGTGAAACTTGGCAGGATTGAAGATATCGCCGATTTGGAAAACAAGATGAAACGTTTGGATCTCTTTTACCGGAAAGGCGTGAACAGCGGCGGCTGGGAAAAGTACTCGGTGCTGAACCTCAAGTATAAAAACCAGCTGGTGGCTACCAAACGGGCAAACTAAAAAGGAATTTGAAATAATCTAAAACTTAAAGGATATGGCAGAAGACGCAAAATTTCGGGCTACTCCCGACGATGATGTGGATGTGGTGGTAGGTCTTGACATCGGTACGACCAAAGTGGTTGCCGTGGTGGGGCAACGCGATTCGGTAACCGGAAAAATCAAGATTCTTGGGTACGGAAAAACCGAATCCACCGGCGTGGTGAGAGGTTCGGTCATCAATATAGAACGCACGGCGGAAGCCATAAAGCGCGCCGTGGAACAGGCTTCGATTGCTTCGAATGTGGAGATCAACGAAGTGTATGTGGGCATTGCCGGGCAGCATATCCAGAGCGAGGTGCGTGAATACACCTATGTGCGCCAGAACAGCGACGATGTGTTTACCCGCGAAGAAATCGAACGCCTCAAGGTGCAGGCCAGCCACGGCACCGTGCCCGCAGGCCGCAAGATAATCCATGTTATTCCCCGCACGTTCTCGGTAGATGACGAAGGCGGCTTTACCGAAGACAGCATCGTGGGCATGGTGGGTGCCAATATCACCGCGATGCTCAACATCATCACCGCCGATGCGGTGGCGATGCGCAACATCCAGCGCAGCGTGGAAATGTCGGGTCTGGAATTGATCGGTTTTATCCTTGAACCTTTGGTGAGCGCCGAAGCGGTGCTGGACGAAAGCGACAAGGAAGCCGGCGTGGTGTTGGTGGATATCGGCGGCGGCACCACCGACGTGGCGATATTCATGAACGGGATTCTGGCGCATACGGCGGTGATTCCCTTGGCGGGGAACATCATCACCAACGATATCAAGACCGGCTGCACGATTCTTCCCAAACAGGCGGAAGCCCTGAAAGTGAAGTTCGGTTCGGCTTTGCCCAGCGAGAGCAGCGACGAGCAGATTGTTTCCATTCCCGGCTTGAAAGGCAAGACCGCCAAGGAAATCTCGCTCAAACAGCTGGCCACGATCATCGGGGCGAGGGTAGGCGAGATCTTCAGCAGCGTTTCTTGCGAAATCGCCAACAGCCAATGCAATCTGGAGCATTTCATCGGCGGCATCGTGCTTACCGGCGGGGGTTCGAAGATGAAACACATCAGCCAGGTCTGCGAGTTCCATACCCAGTTGGAAACCCGTTTGGGAATGCCCAAGGAACATATCACGCCCGATTCTCCGGCGGAACTGTCGGATCCCATCTTCGCCACCGCCATCGGTCTGGTGATTTACGGGGTACGCAGCGAGGAAGAAAACCGCATTATCCATGTGGCCGATCACGGAGCCACGCATATCCGTCAGCCCGAACCGCAACAGCCCGTTGCCGAAACACCTGCCCCTCCGGTGCCCGAACCGCAACCGGAAGAAGAGCCGAAAGCCCGCAAGAAGGGCGGTTTTACCGCCGCCGCCAAGCTCCGCGATTGGGTGGTGGGTATTTTCGACGACGATATCCAATAATGAGAAAAGGCTGGCTGAAAACCAGCCTTTTTCTATAAACAGAATCTTGTTTATAAATCCTGGCGGAAGTTGAAAAAGCGCGCCTGGAGCCGCAGTAATTTTATACGCTGAGAAATACCCTTACGAAAATGAACGAAATGACCAATCAAAGCGGTGACATTCTGAACTTTGTGTTGCCCAAAGACCAGTCTTCCTACATCAAGGTGATTGGCGTGGGCGGCGGTGGCGGCAATGCGGTGAACCACATGTACCGTGCCGGCATCAAAGGCGTTGACTTTATTGTGTGCAATACCGATGCCCAGGCCTTGGAAAGCAGCCCGGTTCCTGTAAAGATACATTTGGGCAAGGGTTTGGGTGCGGGCAACGTGCCGGAAGTGGCCAGGTCCGCCGCCGAAGAAAAGCACGAAGAAATCAAGGATAAGATAAAGGATGCCCGTATGTTGTTCATTGCCGCCGGTATGGGTGGCGGAACGGGAACGGGCGCGGCTCCCGTGGTGGCTTCCATCGCCAAGGAAATCGAACTGGTGGGCGATGAGGTAACCAGCATCCTTACGGTGGCTATCGTTACCACGCCTTTTACGTTCGAAGGCCGCAAGCGTATCGAACAGGCCAAACTGGGTATCGCCGAACTGCGCAAGCACGTGGATGCCATTTTGGTAATCAACAACGACAAATTGCGTGAATTCGGAAAGATGACCCTCAACGAAGCCTTTGCCATGGCGGACAACGTGTTGACCACGGCCGCCAAGGGTATTTCTGAAATCATCACCGTGCGTTCGTATGTTCAGATCGACTTTAAGGATGTGAACACGGTAATGCAGAACAGCGGTGTGGCTTTGATGGGCTTCGGTACGGCCAACGGCGAATCGCGCGCCAAAGACGCGGTTATGATGGCGATGGATTCTCCCTTGCTGAACGACAACAGCATTGAAGGGGCCAAGAATATGTTGCTCTATTTGGGTTACAGCCCCGAATCGCCCTTGTGTATGGACGAAATCGAAACCATTACCGGCTCCATTTTGGAAAAAGCCGGCGACGGTGTGGATTTGATTTGGGGTGCCGGAGAAGACGATACCTTGGGCGGAAACCTGAACATTACGCTTATCGCCACCGGCTTCAACGAACGCAGGGCTTTGGGTGACCACGAGGTAAAGCGCATTTCGCTGGACGAAAGTTTTGAGGATGCCAAGGCCGACAAGGCTGTTGCCCAACATCCCGCGCCCGTAGCCCCGGTGGTGCATACGGTGGCCGAAAAAGCCGCTCCCGTAGCGCAGGTGGTCGCTCCTGTGGCGCAAGCAACCGCTCCTGTGGAAATGGCTCCCGTAGTCCCCGTGGCGCAGGAAACACCCGCCGCTCCCGCCAAACAACGGCAGGTGGCTGTTTTGGATTTGGATATGGAATCCACCGCAGAACCTGTTTTCCAAGAAGAAAAACCTTTCCTCGATTTTGCTTTGCCCAAGCCTGCTGCCGAAGAAACGGCACCGGTGGCCAAGCAGGAAACGGTATCGGGTGCGGTGGCCGAAGAAGCCGACGATTGGTTCAACCAAATCCACAACGCTTCGGTAGAAAAAGAAATGACCGTTGTTTCCGACAACAAGGTAAGCTTTAACGAGCCCGAAGTGGAAAACAGCGTGGAAGAAAGCGATAACTACGGTATGCCGACCATGGTTTCCCAACCGCAGATGAAGCAGGAAGAAGACCTCTTTTCTTCCGTTGCCGCACCGATGGCCGAAAAACAGATGAACGCCCCGGAAAAGGTGGTGGAACAAGCCCCTGCCGTGGCTGTGGCCGAACCCGTGGCGCAAGTGGCGCAGAAAAGCACGGTGGCGGACGGTCTGTTGCGTGGCCGTTGCGAAGCCACCGCTGAACGCATGCAGCGTCTGCGCGAGTTCTCGGGGCTTATCCGCACGCCGCAAGGTTTGCGCAAGATAGAAGAAGTTCCGGCGTATATGCGTCAGAATATCACGATAGACCCGGTGGTTCCCTCTTCCTTTTCGGAAGTGAACCGCAACACCATCGGCAAAGACGGAAGCGTGAATTACAACACGCCTCCTTTCCTCACCGACCAGGCCGACTAAACCTCGGCGAACCGGATAAAAGAAAAATCCCGTGGAGTTTTCCACGGGATTTTTTTATGGTCTTGAAGAGCCTTTGCTGCCGATAGGCGAACAAGCGGCTTATTCTCCCAAAAACGTCTTGAGGTGTTTGCTGCGGGAAGAGTTCTTGAGGCGGCGGATGGCCTTTTCCTTGATTTGGCGCACCCTTTCGCGGGTAAGGTCGAACTTGGCGGCGATTTCATCGAGCGTGAGCCCGTGATGGCCTCCGATGCCGTAGAACAGGTTGATTACATCGCGTTCCTTATCGGTAAGCGTGGCCAAGGCGCGTTCAATTTCGCGCGAAAGCGATTCCTTCATCAGCGACTGGTCGGTGGAAGGCGCGTCGTCCGAAACATAAACATCGATGAAGTTGGTTTCCTCATCCTGCACCAAAGGCGCGTCCATCGAGATATAGCGCGTGGTGATGTTCAGCACTTCGGCAATCTTTTCTTTCGGCATATCGAGGCTGGCGGCCAGTTCGTCGATAGAAGGCGGACGTTCGTATTTCTGTTCGAGTTTGGAAGATTCCTTCTTGATTTTATTGAGCGAACCCACCTGGTTCAGCGGCAGGCGCACGATACGCGACTGTTCCGCCAAGGCTTGCAGAATCGACTGGCGGATCCACCATACGGCATAC
>CAMWTX010000065.1 GCA_947177315.1 uncultured Bacteroidales bacterium
ATCTGATATACAGCAAAAACATTGTGTTTTTGAAAAATGGGATTTTTTGGGTCTAAAAGGAAAATTTATGAACAAAATGGGAGAACGAGGGATTTTATATCTACTTTTGCCAAGGTGAAAGGCGAAACGAAAAATCCTTTCACAAAGCGTTATGGCCATTTTAGTAGGAAAAGAGTTCTGTAAAGTAGATGCCGGAGGCCGGTTCAAGTTTCCTTCCGCCATGAAAAAGGCGTTGGGGGCTTGTGTGGATGAAGGCTTCGTTATCAAGGAGAGCATTTTCGATGCCTGCCTGGAGCTCTATCCGCGTGCCGAATTCGAAAAGGAAATCGAAACCAAGGTGGCCAAGCTCAATCACTACAATCCGCAGGACAGACTGTTGATTCGCAAACTTTCGGAAGGCAATCCGGTGTCGCTCGACAACAACGACCGCTTGCTCATTCCCATGGATCTGAAAAAAATCAAGAATATCGACAAGGATATTGTGCTTATTTCGAAAATCAACATTATCGAAATATGGGATGTCGATACCTATAACAAGATGAACGAGGCGCAGTTCGATTTCGCGAAAATGGCGGCCGAACGTTTGGGTCAGATCGATACGCAAGAAATATAGGAGCTCATGCCATGTGTAACGACTATCATGACCCGGTTTTGTTGCGCGAAACGATAGAGGGGCTTCATCTTATTCCCGACGGAACTTACGTGGATGTTACTTTTGGCGGTGGCGGCCATTCCCGCCGCATCCTTTCGCAATTGGGCGAAAACGGGCGGCTCTTTGCCTTTGACCGCGACCCGGATGCCTTGCAACGCGCCTCCGAAGACCCTGTTTTTAAGGAAGACAGCCGCTTTACGCTTATCGGAGAGAATTTCCGTTACCTCAAGAATCATCTTCGTTTTTACAGAGCTGTGCCCGTAAACGGCATTTTGGCGGATCTGGGTGTTTCTTCCCACCAGTTCGATACCCCGCAGCGCGGTTTCTCCATCCGTACCGACGGTCCTTTGGATATGCGCATGGATCAAGAGGGAGAGCTTACGGCGGCCATTGTGCTCAACACTTATGCCCCGGAACGCCTGGCTGACGTTTTTTTCCGTTTCGGCGAGATACCCTTTGCCCGCCGTCTGGCGTTTGAAGTGGAAAAGGCCCGTGCTGAAGCGGCGTTTCAGAACACCGCCCAGGCCGTGGATTTCTTTCGGAAGTTCGCTCCGCGCGGCAAGGAAAACAAGTTTTTGGCGATGGTGTTCCAAGCCTTGCGCATTGAGGTGAACGGCGAGATGGAGAATCTGCAGGAATTTCTCAGGCAGAGCCTCGACGTTCTTGCTCCCGGAGGCCGCTTGGCGGTGATTTCCTACCATTCGTTAGAAGACCGGATGGTAAAGAACTTTATGCGTTCAGGCAATCTGCAAGGGCAGATAGAGAAAGATTTTTACGGCAACAACCTTTCGCCTTTCGAAGCCGTTACCCGCAAGGCCGTGGTTCCCTCGGAAGAAGAAACGGAGCGTAATCCGCGTTCACGCAGCGCCAGGTTGCGGGTGGCGCAGAAAAAGTAGGAGGCGGATATGGGAAAGAACCGGATAAAACCCAAACCGATAGTGCAGGATCCGCTGCCCGAGCCCGAATTGGTTATGGAGTTCGAGGGCAGGAAGCCTGAAAAGGAAGAGAAAGAAGAGCAACAGCCCGACGAAGCGGAATTGCAGCGCAGGGAACAGCGGCGTCTGCGCCGTAAGAAAATCCGTTCGGCATTGGACGGTTCGGTGCTTTTAGACAAAGGCTTGCAGCGGTACGGTTGGTTGGTGCTGTATGCCTTTTTCTGGGCGATGCTGCTGATATCGAACAATTATCTGTCGGAATCGGTGGTGCGCGAAAGCTCGATTATAAAAGGAGAACTCAAGGAGTTGCAGTTCCGGCAGATATCCAGCCAGGCCGAATTGATGCGGCTCAGCCGTCAGTCGTCGGTGGCGGGCAAACTGCAGGGAACGGGCGTAAAGGAATCGGTGGTTCCTCCCTACAAGATAAAGCAGGCGGAAGAACCGGCGGAACAACCTAAAAAATAAGGACAGGCCAGTGGGCAAAGACAAGGCAAATACAGCCCCGTCTGAAAAGAAAACGGGCTTTTGGTGGAAGGTATATATCGTGTATGCCTTGCTGCTGGTTTTTGCCGTGGCGATTGTTGTCCGTATGAGCCAGGTGATTTTTGTGGAGGGTTCGGACCTGCTTGCCAAGTCGGACCGCCAGAGCCTTCGCTACGAAAAGACACCTGCCGTAAGGGGCAATATCTATTCTTCCGACCATTCTCTGCTGGCGGTATCGGTGCCTTATTTCACGCTGCGCATGGACATGCATCCGAGCGTGGTCTGCGCAGACACTTTCAACAATAATCTGCGGGCTCTTTGCGACAGTCTGCACGCGATGTATCCCGAAAAAAGCAGCGATGCCTGGCGCAGGGATCTGTGGAACGCGCGCCGCGAACAGAAGCGCAACTACCTTTTGCGCAAAGACGTCACCTATGCCGAACTGAGCCGTATCCGCACCTTTCCCATCCTCAAAAAAGGGCAGTTCAGGGGCGGTTTCGTGGTGGAGGAAAAAGAAAAGCGGGTGCATCCGAACGGCTTGCTGGCCTATCGCACGATAGGCTATTACAATCCGGAGAGCGGCGCGGGCGTGGGCTTGGAATCCGCCTATCAGAAGGAATTGTGCGGCGTCAACGGCAGACGCTTGGAGCAGAAGGTATCGAACGGTGTGTGGCGGCCGGTGTATAACTCCGACGCGGTGCAGGCCGAGAACGGAAAAGACTTGGTGACCACCATCGACATACGCATACAGGACGTGGCTGAATCGGCGCTGCGCGAGTGCATGGAGCTCAACGAGGCCGAACATGGCTGCGTGGTGCTGATGGAGGTAAAGACGGGCAAGGTGGTTTCTATCGCCAACCTGCGCAAGGAAAAGGACGGCACCTATAACGAAAGCATGAACTACGCGGTGGGCGAGGCGGTGGAACCGGGTTCCACGTTCAAGCTGGCTTCCACGATTGCCATTCTGGAAGAAAGCCATTGCTCGCCTTCGGTAATCGTGCCCACCGGGGAGATGCAGTTCTACAACCGCTGGATGAAAGACTCCCACAAGGGCGGCTGGGGAAACCTGAGCCTGCAGGAGGCTTTTGAAAAGTCTTCGAACGTGGGGATTTCCTATCTGGCCAACGAGGTGTTCCATAAAAAGCAGGCGCGTTTTGTGGAATATTTCAAGAAGATGAGATTGGACAAGCCGCTGGGCGTGGAGATAGCCGGGGAGGGGATGCCGTATATCAAGGACCCGTCCGACAAGACTTGGTCGGGGGTTTCGCTGCCGTGGATGTCGATTGGCTATGAGTTGCGGCTTACGCCCTTGCAGATATTGGCGCTCTACAATGCGGTGGCTAACGACGGCAAGCTGATGAAGCCGCTTTTTGTGAGCGAGATAAGGCAGGGCGACGCGGTGGTTAAGAAAATGGAACCGCAGGTGTTGGTGGATAAGATCTGCAGCAAGGAAACCTTGGGCAAGATAAAGACCATGCTCGAAGGCGTGGTGGAAAACGGAACGGGTACCTGCATGAAGAACCCTCTGTACAAGGTGGCCGCCAAAACGGGTACGGCGCAGATGAACTATGGCAAAAGGGGAAGCGAGAAGATGACCTACCGGGCTTCGATTACCGGTTATTTCCCGGCCGACAATCCGCGCTATTCGTGCATCGTGATGATCACCAATCCGCAGAAGAACCGCATCTATGGCGGTGCGGTGGCGGGCCCTGTGTTTAAGGATATTGCCGACAAGGTGTATGCCACGCTCATGAAAGGCGGTTTGCAAACCGAAGGTTTGCCGCCGGAGGCAGCCGGCGCGCCGGCTGCCTCCGGTTACGCCGCCGATATCGCCACGGTGTTTGCGCATGTGGGCTTGTCCGACCCTGGGCTGGAGCCTACGGTGTTCGTTAAGTCGCGGGGCGGCGTGAACCGCCCGGTAGAGTTGGCGCTCATCAAAGACGTTGTGCCCGATGTAAGGGGGCTTGGTATGCGCGATGCGGTGTATCTGTTGGAAAAATACGGCCTGAAGGTGCGTGTGAGCGGCAAAGGAAAGGTGAGGAGCCAGGAACCGGCGGCAGGCACGGCCTGCAGCAGGGGGCAGCAGGTATTTTTGGAATTGGCAGGATAACATAAGATGAAAAAAGGAAATATCACATTGAAGGCCTTGTTGGCCGAATGTACCCCGGCTCAAACGGGGGCATGGAACGCAAGCGGTCCGTTAGACAGGGAAGTGTGCGGTCTGGCGCAGGATTCGCGCGCCGTGGCTCCCGGTTTTGTGTTCTTCGCCATCGAAGGCACGGCGGTTGACGGGCACGATTATATCCAAAAGGCCATTGAATCGGGCGCGGTGGCGGTGGTCTGCCAAAAGATGCCCGAATCGGTTCAGCCGGAGGTTACCTATATCCAGACTCAGGACAGCAGCCTGCTGATGGGCTATATGGCATCGGCCTTCTATGGGCATCCCTCGCGTCAGCTGCAATTGGTGGGCATTACGGGCACCAATGGAAAAACCACAACGGTTACGCTCCTCTACCGCCTGTTCCGTCTGCTGGGTTATAAGGCCGGTTTGCTTTCGACGATAGAGAACCGTATCGACAACCAGGTGGTTCCCAGCACCCACACTACCGGCGATTCTCTGGAAATAAACGCGCTCCTGCGCCGCATGGTGGACGAAGGTTGCGACTACGCCTTTATGGAAGTGAGTTCCCACGCGGTGGTGCAGAACCGTATCGCGGGCCTGTGTTTCAAGGGCGGCATCTTCAGCAATATCACGCGCGACCATTTGGATTACCACAAGACTTTCGAGGCTTACATCAAGGCCAAGAAAGCGTTTTTTGACCGTTTGCCGGCCACGGCCTTTGCCCTTGTGAACGTGGATGACCGCAACGGGGAGGTGATGCTGCAGAATACCGAGGCGCTCCGCCGCACGTATTCGTTGCGTTCTCCGGCCGATTTCAATGTAAAGGTGCTTGAGAATTCTTTGGCGGGATTGCAGCTGGAGATGGACGGCATTGAAGTATGTATGCAGTTGGTGGGTCGGTTCAACGCCTACAACCTTACCGCCATCTATGCCTGCGCCCTGTTGCTGGGCATGGAGAGAACCGAGGTGTTGCGCGCCATGAGCTGCCTTACCGAAGCGCCGGGGCGTTTTGAGACCTTGAAATCCGTTACCGGAAACAAACTGGGCATTGTGGATTACGCCCACACGCCCGATGCGTTGCAGAACGTGCTTTCTACGATAAACAGCATGCGCGATCAGGTGCGGCAGGTGATCTGCGTGGTGGGCTGCGGCGGCAACCGCGATACAGGCAAACGTCCTATCATGGCGCAGATAGCCTGCGATCTGAGCGACCGCCTTATCGTCACCACCGACAATCCGCGCTTTGAAGAACCGCAAGACATCATAGACCAAATGATGGCGGGGCTTTCGCCCACCCAGCGTGCCAAGACGCTCTGCATCGCCGACCGCAAGGAGGCCATCCGCACCGCCTGTGCGTTGGCCGGAGAGAACGATGTGGTGCTGGTGGCGGGCAAAGGCCACGAGAACTATCAGGAAGTAAAAGGCGTAAAGCACCATTTCGACGACCGGGAAGTGCTTGCCGAATGCCTCCCTGCCGTATGGAAAAACGAATCGGAAACCGATAGATAATTAAAAAGGACAAGAAATGCTGTATTACCTGTTTTCTTATTTGCACGAGCAATTCGGAATGCCGGGAGCGGGTGTGTTTACCTATATCTCGTTCCGGGCGGGGTTCGCCATCCTGCTTTCGCTCTTTATCATGATGGCGGGAGGAAAGCGCATGATTAAGATTCTGCGCAGGAAACAGATAGGCGAAACGGTGCGGGAACTGGGCCTGGACGGACAGAAAGAAAAGGAAGGCACGCCCACGATGGGAGGCATCATCATCATCGCCGCCATCCTCATTCCGGTCTTGCTGCTTTGCCGTTTGGACAACATCTATGTGTTGCTGATGCTGCTCACCACGGTATGGCTCGGTGCGATGGGTTTTATGGACGACTATATCAAGGTGTTCAAGCACGACAAGCAGGGTCTTCAGGGCAAGTTCAAGGTTTTCGGGCAGGTAGGGCTCGGGCTTATCGTGGGGCTGGTGATGTGTTTCCATCCCGATGTGGTGGTGTCGCAGCAAAACAACGCCGCCTATGTGGAAACGCACAATGTGCTGAACGAAACCGCATACGATGAAGCCACGGCGGAGTTCGAGAGCAATGCCGAAAAATCGCTGGTGACCACCATTCCTTTTGTAAAAGGGCATGAACTCGATTACGAGGGCATCATGGAATGGCTGCATTCCGGCTGGGGCAGATATGCGTGGATTCTGTTCGTGCTGGTGGTGATACTGGTGATTACCGCCGTTTCGAACGGCTGCAACCTCACCGACGGCATCGACGGGCTGGCCACCGGCACTTCGGCCATTATCGGGGCTACCTTGGCCATTCTCTCGTGGGTTTCGGGCAACATCATCTTTGCCGATTACCTCAATATCATGTATATCCCCCATGTGGGCGAGCTCACCATCTTTATCTCGGCTTTCGTGGGCGCCACCATCGGTTTTCTCTGGTACAACACCTATCCGGCGCAAGTGTTCATGGGCGATACGGGCAGCCTTACCATCGGCGGCATCATCGCCGTGTTCGCCCTCCTGATACGCAAGGAACTCCTGTTGCCGATTCTGTGCGGCATCTTCCTTATCGAAAGCCTGTCGGTAATCATGCAGGTAACGTATTTCAAATACACCAAGAAACGCTGTGGCGAGGGCAAGCGCATTTTCCTGATGACGCCCATCCACCACCATTTTCAGAAATCGGGCAGCAAAGAGCCCAAGATTGTGATGCGTTTCTTCATCATAGGCCTTATGCTGGCCGTGGTAACCTTGGTAACCTTAAAACTCAGATAATTCCGTAGCGATGAAAATGAATATCGAAACATTGGCAAAACAGGGGTATGTTTCGGCCACCATGGCCGAAACCGTGGCGGCGCATATCCAGAACCTGCGCAAACGCGCCATACAGGACAGTTTCCGGGATTTCCGCCAGACGGGGCACCGCATGGAATATGTGGCCCGCGTGCGTGGGGTGGAATACATCGACGACGCCAAGTCGTATAACGTGAACTCCACCTGGTTCGCGCTCGAGAACATGACCCGCCCCGTGGTGTGGATTGTGGGAGGACAGACCAAAGACGTGGATTTTTCGGTCTTGCGTCCGTTGGTGGCCAAGAAGGTGTGCCGCATTGTCTGCCTGGGCACGGATAACGCGCCTATCGTGGCGGCTTTCGGGGATCTGATTTCCGATATCGTGGAAACCGACAATATGGCCAACGCGGTACAGGCCGCCTATCTGATGGCGAACGAAGGGGAAGTGGTTCTGCTTTCTCCGTCCTGCCCCAGCTTCGATTTGTTTGAAAGCTACCAGGACAAAGGCACGCAGTTCAAGCAGGCCGTTTACGAATTGTAGATATACCGAATTTGTTTCAAGATGTCGAACAAAGGCACGGGCATATTCAAATACTTGCGTGGCGACAAGGGTATCTGGGCCATCGTGATGATACTTTCGTGTATCTCCATCGCGGCGGTATATAGCTCTACCGGACGTTTGGCGTACCTCAAACAAGGGGGCGACACCACTTATTACATGTTCAAGCACTTGGGCATCCTGGTGGTGGCGTGGGGCATCATGTACGGCGTTCACCGTGTCAAATACACCTACTTTGCCCGCTTTTCGATGCTGATGGTAGGCCCTGTGCTGGCCTTGCTGGCCTTGACGCTCACCATGGGCACCGTAAACGATGCCGCCCGCTGGATCAGGTTGGGACCCGTGTCTTTTCAGCCCTCCGAGTTGGCCAAGCTCGTGATATTGGTCTTTATGGCGCGGCAACTTACCGAATACCAGCC
>CAMWTX010000066.1 GCA_947177315.1 uncultured Bacteroidales bacterium
GAGAGCTTCAGAAGCTGCTTCTGTTGAAAGGTCTGTTTCAGGTTCAGGGCCATGGGATGCGTCTAAAAACAGCACTAAATTACAAAAGCGCCCCGAATAGGCGAAATTTCCTATCTTCGCGAAAACTTTACCGACAAATTATGTATCATCTGTACAAGCATTGCTGGATATTTGACGGAGCGCCTCATTTGGAAACGGAAGTGAAGCCGGAGGAAGTGAAGCGTTTTTTCGAAAAAGGCGGTTTCATGTTCCGCAATATATTTGATTTCGATACTAAACAGCCCACGGATTTCTGGTTTGTCATCAAGGACTCATTCGGTGGTTTGGAGGAATTGGGGGACAGAACAAGAAGGTCTATCAAAAAGAGTCTCAAAACTTATGATTTCAGATTTGCAGACAAACAAGAAGTGGCAAAACAAGGTTATCCGATATATCTGAAAGCGCAGCAAAACTATAGAGTTAAAGCTGTGGTGCAGACAAGAGAAGAATTTGAGAGATGGATAAATTCTTGTACAGAAGATAACGAGTTCTGGATGATGTTTTCCAAAGAGACGGGAGAGGCCGTAGGCTATTCCATCAATACCTTGCAGGAAGATTGTGTCGCGTATAATCAAGCCCGTGTCGATCCCGATTTCTTAGGCAACACCTATCCTTTCTACGGCTTATTCTATGAGATGAACCGCTACTACTTGGAAGAGAAAAAATTCCGGTATGTTATCGATGGGGCACGTTCACTTACTGAACACAGCAATATACAAAATTTTCTGATAGATCGATTCGGCTTCCGCAAAGCGTATTGCAGGATAAAAATCTACTATAAACAGCCTTTCAAGACCCTCTTGATGCTTTTATACCCCTTCCGCAGATTTTTCAAAGATCAACGGTTTGTGGGCATCTTCAGAATGGAGGAAATCCGACGTCAGTTCGCAAAACAGGATTCCATGAAAACCGCATAGGTAGATAAAGCCTATCGTGCGGTTGAAAAGCACATCAATAGTGCAGATTGCCAGCAGATTTGCGAACCAAATCCACCAAAAGAGACTCTTCCTGTGCCACACATCGCGCAAAATACATAGAAAGAGCCAAACAAAAACAAGGCCACCCATAACACCGCAAGCATTCAGCATCATAAGAAGTTGATTGTGAGGGTGTGTTAGTGGTTTTTCTTGCGGATAATATTTTTCGTAGCGTTTTTCAAACTCCTGTGTGTAAAAGATTCCGCTTCCCGTAAGCGGCTTCTCCTTGAACATCTCCCAACTTACCTTATACGAACGAACACGAGGTATGAAAGATGAATCTTTCTCTGTATCACCCCCTCTTAGAAAATCCCGAGAGGCATATATCGTGCGAGAAAAACGAGAAAAGACCTCTTGGGGCGAATGATGTGTCAAAACCCCTATACACAACAGTATCCCGACAGCCGAAACCCCGGCAAAAACATATCGCTTCTTGCAAAGCGCATATACCCATAATGCAAAAATAGAACACACGCACAAAAAAGCTGCTGTTTTTGTACATAAAAACAACAAATTAAATATGATACTTCCTGCCACAAAAACCGCCAAAATTTTGCCGTATCCGTGAGCGAAAAACCTATCCCTCTTAATCCACGCCTGCAAAACAACCACCAAAGCCATGAGTTCGAAAAAGGCCTCGAAAGCCGGATGTGTTAGTCTGCATCCAATTTCCTGTATAAAGTATTGGTAACGTAAATATTCAAACATATGTCTTATACTGAACCAAAAACCTTGCTCTCTATATACAGTCAGCCTATTGCTGAAATAAGCTTGCGATAAGGCATAAAACTTCCAAAACACGCCTATCATAGCACCCACCACCAAACAAAAAGCAAAAATCCTAAGCCTGCGAGCCGTGAAAAAAGAAGGCGTCATACCCATAAAAACAAGGGGTATCAGCCACAAACAAAAATATCTTCCACAATAGGAAAGGCTGGCGGAAATATTGCCGAACAAGAAGCAGGATCCAAGCAGAATTCCATATAAAACCAAATAGGGAAGCGCATAACGGAACGTGGCGTTCACCCCTTTTTGAGACGGCAACAACAACCTATGCACCAAGGCAAAGCCGAGACAAAATCCCATGACATAGGAGTTGAAACGGCTCGGATAGAGGGAAAGCATCATAATCAACAACAAGGAGATGGCTACGGTCTGCAAAGACTGCCAAAGCGAAACATCGCGCAATCGCGCCAACACTTGTTTTGAAAAAATCAACCAACGCATATGCAAAGATAACTTTTTATACCTTTGTGCAAGTATGAAATCTTTAGCAATATGAAAAAAATAGCATTTCTTTCCCTGTGTTTCATCGTATCGGCGAGCCTATATTCCTGCAAACAAAAAAAAGACACCATACCCGCTTCCGTGATAGCGGAAGAGATGGCGCGCTTAGAGGCGATAGAAGACAGCATTCCTTCCCCCAACGACTATACGGACACAATTTTCGGCATCCCGTTGGAAATGGTGTATGTGGGGCGTGGTTCTCTCCAACTGGGGGGGTATCCCGAGCGGGATGGAGAAAGGATTTTCGGGGATGAAAAGCCCGTTCATACCGTTGATTTTTCCGGGTATTTCATAAGCCGCTATCCTGTTACGCAAGCCTTATGGGAGGCTGTGATGGGCTATAATCCATCCGAATTTCAAGACAATGCCATGAACCCCGTCAGCAATGTATCTTGGGATGAAGCACACCTTTTCTGTACCAAACTTAACTTAATCACCGGCCAATGGTATACTCTCCCTTCCGAAGCACAATGGGAATATGCGGCACGGGGAGGAAAAGGCAGCCGGGGTACGATGTATAGTGGAAGCAATATTCTGTCGTTGGTGGGGCGTTATTCCCGAAGCACCCCGTGTCCGGTAGGACAATATAAACCCAATGAATTGGGGCTTTATGATATGAGCGGTGGGGTATGGGAATGGTGCCGAGACTGGTTGGGTGAATACTCGGCAGATTCCGTATTTAACCCCATAGGACCCGAATATGGATTCCACAAGGTTTTGAGAGGGGGAAGCTGGAACAGCGATCCCCTCTGTTGCCGCATCGCACATCGAAGCGGAGCATCAACCAATACAAAAACTTCTACTATCGGCTTTCGTGTGGTGATGAACACCTACCAAAAATTTAAGCCCAGGAGGGATTGATTTTCTTTCCTAAGAAGCAAAGGCCAAAAATCACTGCCAAATAACACGGAACAACAACAAAAGCAAATGTATTTGTAATAATATCGAACCAACCCATCAACATAGAGGACATAAACCAACATAAAATCCCCAAGAAAACCAATTTGCCGGTGTTAAGCGCAAAATTAAACAGCCCGTACAAAAGGCATGAAAAAACAAACACATAGGCAAGGGCGTTCCCCCATCCCCCCAAGACATAAAGTGTACCGAAAAAAGTGCGCACATTGGTCTCCTTATCGTTGGTTGTGATTTTGACGAACTTATCGTTAAGATTAGAAACATAGTTTCTATTGCCGGTAAACCTCTTGCCGATATTGATGAAAGGTGCAAAAATCTTCTCCGGTGCTTTCTCTTCGATTGTGTTTTGTGCCAAATCCTCGCTTAAGCCATAAACCCCTGCTACCATATAGGTAACGGCGTGTCTGCTGATAAAGGAGATAATCCACACCTTGAATTCCTTTTGTTGTTTCTTCTCTGTGGCTTGTTGTTTTATCTTTTCAACATCTATATCGGCCTGTTTTTCTTTAGCCGCCACCTCTATAGGGTTTTTCTCCACCACTACCTCCACCGTCTTTTTCTCTACCCCTATATCAATAGACTTTTTTGCAATCTCTGCCTCCACTAATTTTTCTTCATAGGCCACATAGAGGGTCAACCAATACGTGGCAAAAAAGAAAGCCAAACCTGTAAAAACAGATACAAGGATAACTTTTATGCCGAATTTTGTTTTCCCTGTCAAGAGCCGCAATAAAAGTCCGGCAGCCATAGGAATCAAAAACCAGCATTTGGATAGATAGAGCAAAGCCACGCCAAAAAAGCCAAGCACATAGAGCCAATAGCGTTTGTGTTCCTTATCCGCAGAAAACAGCCAAAAGATATTCAGCCCCGTAATCACTGCGGAAAGATGTCCGAAAAAGCCATGCGATGCCCATGCCTGCGCAAAGTTTTCCCCTCCCGGTATCAAGCCTTTTGCATACTTAAGATAGAAAAACCAAAAGAGAAAAAGTGCAAAGATGCCCCATGTAATATATTCCATTATCCGGAGGGTGAAGGAGGAAACTGTAAATTCTTTGGCCATTGCCAATTCGGAGTTGCTTTGATTTTTCCGTCTTTGCAGCAATCCCAAAATACAGCTCGGCACAAAAAACACCGCCAATCCAACCACCCAAACCCAAATGCTCGGATAGTAGAACGGCAAAAAACCCATTCTGCCATCAAAACAAAGAGCAAGCGTCAACACCACGGCATAAGGCACCGAAAGACAGTTGAGCGGGGTGAACCATGTGTTCCAAAGTTTTCTTTCAGCAAAAGCCAAAAGTACTACTTCCAAATAGAGGATTACAACAGGAAGGAAATTCATGGTTTTATCTTTTAAAGTTTATAAAACGTTTCTGTATAAGGGTTATCGCCACCATCCAAAAAGGTATCTCGAAAACACTCAACAGATAGGGAAAAAAATCAAACCACCCCATAAACAATACCGTACAGGTCCAAGCACATAACAGCACTGTGCAAGTGTTCCTATAGCGACGGAACAAGCCGAAAAAAAACTGGCAGCCAACACCGAACAGCAAGCAACATACTACAAATCCTATAGGGTGGGTAAAGACAAACAAGGTGCCAAAAAACGTGCGCACGTTGGTGCGGGCGATGCCTGTGTACAGGTATTCGGGATTCATACCCGAAATAACGGGTTGGCCGGTAATCGTGTACCAAAGATTGTAGAAAGGCGTGAAGATATGTTGCAGTCCAGGTTCTTCCAAGATGCCTTGCTGCATATCCACGCTCAATCCCAGCGTTCCCGAAGTGAGATAATGTACGAACAGGCTTGTGATAGATCTGAGTTGCGCACCTACGGAGGTAGCTTCTGGAAACTGTTGGTTCCCGGATATGTAAATCCACAGATAACTGGCAAAGAATACCGCAACCACTCCGCCACCTATCCATAGCAAATATTTTAACTTGAATTTAAGCCGTTCGGTTATCAGCAGTGCAAAGAGAACCGCTAGCAAAGGCAATATAATTCCACTCTTTACCTGATAGACAAACAGAAAAAAGAGAATAAATGCCGATATAATCCAAGTAGGCCAACGGCGATTATCCAACAACAGCAACATCAGTAAAGCGACACTGATAAGCTGCAGATGCCCCGCCCAGCCATTTCCGGAAAACAGAGCTCCGAATTCTTCGTTTCCGATGGTGCCTTTGCCTTGCAGGAGGAAAACAATCAAACGAACGCTCAAGGCGATAAGAATGGCGATAGCAAGCCCTATTTCAAAACGATAGGCTCCTTGGTTAACAGCAAACTCGTTGTTTTCGAAGGAGGCACAACTTGTGTTCCGTGCCCAAAAACGTCTTTCGGCAAGAAAGAAAAGCCAACCGGGAAGGGCGAACACGGGCAAACCGATAATCCATGGAATTAGGCTCGGATAGTAGAATTCATCCAATCCTAAACGCCCCGACAAAAGCAAGGTAATTCCCAATATCGCCACATAAGGCAACATCAGGAAATTGAGCGGTGTGTAGCCGGTTCCCCACATCTTTTTTTCGATTCGGAACAGTAAGACCGCTTCGAGAAGTAGAATGAAGAGCAAAAAAACATTCATAAAACCGGATACTTTTCCAGAACGGCGCATAATTGCACATCGTTCATGTTTTGTTTTCGGTTTTGCTGAGACAAATGGGAGCCTTTATGAAAAAACTGAAATAAGTCGTCGAAAGAATATTGCTTTGTTTTTCTGTCTGTCAATCGATGCTCGGTACCTTTTTTTCTTGCCATAGCCCAAAACCAAATATCATCGGCAAGAGGACAGATATCCATAAAACAATCTTGGCAAAAAACATCTTCGTGCAGCGACTGCGGCGGATAAAGAATGCCACCGACCCCCACGGGAAAAAGAAGTTTTTGGGGGTCTTTTTTGGCATTTCTCACTATTTCCCATGTTTTGTAGGGTGTCAGTGTTCCTTCGTCTGAAAGAGCAGGATATACGGCGTGTGTACAACAAATGCTAGTAGGAGACTTTTCGTGCTCCTTGTTCAAGGTGCACAATAAATCTCTTGAATAAATAACATCGTCATCTACAGTAACTATCACATCTTTGGGCGCTATCTTCAAGGTGGGTATCAATTTTGTATAGGAACGGATATCTTCGCAAAACCTGTATTCCACACCATATTTCTCCAGATTTTTAAGTCTTTTTGGCAAATTGTCTTCCGTCCATTCGTCACGAGACAGCCAAAGAATAATACGGTTGGGGGGCAAGGATTGCTTGAGCATGGAAACCAAGGTATAGTAAACAACTTTATAAACCCGTCTTCCATAACTAGTTAAGGAAACAATGCAATTTGAACCCTCGTCTTTTCTTTCCAACGGATAAATCTTTCCCGGTCCGAAAATATCTATTTTCCATTTCATACAATAACCCACCATTACCTTGCATAAAATCAAAAATTTATTTACAATATTGAAAATCATTGTTTTTATTTTTCTATTTGTTGACAATGGCTTCCTTGTGCATTAAGAAAGTTTCTTTCAAAACAGCTTTCCTTTGAGCACTCTCTTTACGTAATCTACGTAATAAAGATGCTGTTTCTATCCTGGATATTCCATTCCGCAACATCAAGGCTCTGATATAGGGCAAATAGAGGGCTTTCCAAAAGAAAAACATCGTTTTGGAATAATGTTGCCGCACATCGATAAAACGGTTCAGATAATAGGTATATATCTGTCTCTCGGAATCAACCTTTTTTCGTGCCATGCCAACTTTGTGATAGATGACCGAGTTAAGCACACAGGCCATTTTCTTGCCTTCTTCCTGCATCCGTAACGAAAAATCGAAGTCTTCCTCACCAAAGAAAAACCGGTTGGTGAACAAATCTGTTTTTTCGGTGGGAGAAAAGGGCGTTTGAGCGTATTTCTTCGACTTTTTACGCAAGCGGGCATCGGGATATCCCAACAACTCGCGTTTTACAAAGAGGGCACAACCGGTAATCATCCCGATGTTTATAAAACCCCGCCGTGCGTAGCGGGACTTTTCGAGTTCCTCCACGGGTTTGTTGCCATAGAAGTATTTGCACAATCCGAAAAACATCTTTCCTCCGCAGTTCCAAATCTTGTTCCGAGGGTCGGCATAGCGGATTTGGGGCGTGAGCGCCACGTATTGCGGATGTTCGCGTGCAAATGTTTCGAGCTTTTCCAAAAAGTCGGGTTCCACCAAGGTGTCGTTGTTAAGCAGCAGATAGTGGCTCGGCTTGGAGGAGCCCGCATTCTCCGCCAACTGTTCCACCAAGGCGATGCCTAAGTTATTGCCTTTGGCGAAGCCATAATTTTCTTTCAAACAGTATACTATACCCTGCCCCGCCTTCAAGGGAGAAGAAGGTGTTTCCCCTTGCTTCACCAAAGAAAAATCCTTGCCGCTATTTTTCAGAAATGAAGTGATTTCTTGCACCGATTCATTTTCGGAATCGTTGTCCACCACCGCCCATACGAAATCCTGCTTCGCACAGGCAAAAAGCGAGGCAAGACACTCGATGGTATCCTTGAAGCCGTTCCAGTTAAGTATAATAATAACCGTCATAAAATCCAAACCTTTCCAAAAAAGGGATGCAAAGATAAGGCTTTTGAAGCAAAGATTTTCAACGCAGGCGGTATAATCCGAGCAGACAGGCCACAAAGAGCACGGCTTCGGAAAGGGTCATCGCCCACGAACCGGCTTCCGCCCCGAGAAAAGAGGCTGTG
>CAMWTX010000067.1 GCA_947177315.1 uncultured Bacteroidales bacterium
GTGCTGATAACCCTTTCGTAGGTTTCCCCGAAAAGGCGGAACCTGCCGTTCTGAGGCTGCAAACGCAACAGACTCAGGTAATCGGGCAACACCATCCGGCCGTTGGATTTCTGCATGGCCTGCGTAAAGCGGTAACTTTCTCCGCTGCCCAACAGCGTATCCAAGGCAGGGTATTCCAGATAACCTTTCATCCAGAAATCCAGCACCTGCCCTTTTCGATAGCGCAGGGCAAAAAGTCCCGCTGTTTCGCTGCCCTGGTCGTAGTTGGAAACCGTCTGCCGGGCACGCGCCATGTTCCAGCTTCCGGCAATCATAAAGCCGTTGCCGCCCAACACCGCCAACCGGGTATCCACCAAACGGATATCCTGCCGCGGAGAAGCAACCACCTCCTGTTCCAATTCCTCCCCGTAGGGCGAAACCTTTTTGAAATAAAGCCCGGTTTCGATAATCTTGGCATCCCGGAACACAAAACAGGCGTTGCCTTCCTCATCCACCTGCCAATCGCAGCAGGTATAGTCTCTGGCGGATGCCACCGTATGAAGGTAGAGCGTGTCGGCACGGGTATCGAGCACGCAATAAACATATTCGTTTTTCTGCAACACCAAAAAATGCCATAAATTCCCCACTAGCTTGAACTCGGCGAACTCCGCCTTGGCCAGGGCTTCCGCCGCCGCTTTATGCGGATGAAGCACATATTGCCCGTCGGCGATACAGAGCGCCAACTCGCAGAACTCCGGCCCACCCTTCTTGTCGGAAACCGCCACCAAGGCAAACCTCAGGCTGTCTTCTTCTACCCGCTGCCCCGCATAGTGGAAACGGCTTTCGATGGCCAGGTTGCTCTGCCAGCGTTTATGCAGGTTCTCATCGTAGAAATACAGGCCACGCTGCGGCGTGGAAGAAAACAGGTCGTTCTGCTCCATCAGCACCAGCACGCCCAATTTGCCGAGCGTAAGCACGCGGAACGGGGAATCGTTCTCCTGCACCGGGATTTCCGCCACGCCCGCCGTGCCTTGTGCCCGCAGGCCCAGGCAGCCAAGGCCGAGCAACAGTCCCAATCCATAGATGTATCTGAAAAATCTCATACGCTGTGGTCTAAAAAAACGAGGCGGCGATGCCGTCGGTCAACAAGCGTTTGGCCGGAGACACGATATAGGCATCCCCCTTGTGTTGCAAATTTCCGCATTTTATTTCTTTCTCCGCCCGTTGGTGGAATTCCTGCCGCAGCGGTTCGGAAAAAGCCGCTATCTTCTCTTGCCTCACGCCCCAAACGGTGCGCAGGGCGGTCATGACATATTCGTGGTAACGGTCGCGCTCCTGAAGGCGCTCCCCCTGCTTGCCGGAAACCGGGTCTTGGATATAATCCCGCACCGAAGCCGGATTCCAATGCCGTTCATCTCCCAAATACGAATGGGCTGCCGCACCCAATCCGATATAGGGCACATCGCGCCAATAGTTGCAGTTGTGCAAGCCGTAGGCACCGTTTTGGGCATAGTTCGAAATCTCGTAGGCTTCGTAACCGTTCCCGGCGGCGAATTCCTGCAAGAAGAAATATTCCTTTTCCACCTGCTCCTCCCCGGCTATGGCCATCTTGCCCGCTGCCAATTTGAGTTCCAGCATCGTATGGGGTTCCACCGTAAGGGCGTATGCCGAAAAATGCGGCAGTTGCAGGGATTTCAGGGTTTCGAGGTTGTCTTGCCAGGTGGAACGCTCGCCGGCAGGATGTATGCCGTAAATCAAATCGACGGAAAGGTTCTCGAAGCCTGCGCGACAGGCGTTCTCCACGGCATCCAAGGCTTGCTGTGCGCTATGGCGGCGGTTGAGCAGCTTCAAGTCGGCATCCGAAAACGACTGCACGCCGATACTGAGCCTCCTTACGGGCGTTTGGCGGTACAGTTCCCTAAGGTAGGCCAGCGAAAGATGTTCGGGATTGGCCTCAAAGGTAACTTCTTCCAAATTCGACAAATCAAAGATACGCTGCAGTTTTTCAAGCAGGCCGGCATAGAACGGAACAGGCAGCAGCGAAGGCGTACCGCCGCCGATATACAGGGTGGCTATCTCCGCTTTCCGTTGGGCAAAGAATCGTTCCTCGAAATATTCCGCCTCCCGCAGCAAGGCTCCGGCATAGGCATCCGCATATTCTCCATCACGGGCCGCCACCGAATAGAACGCGCAGTAAAGACATTTCTGACGGCAGAAAGGGATATGTATGTACAAGCCCGTTTTCATGCGGCGTTTATTGCGTGCGCACCTTTTTGGTCAACACCACGCGGAACACCGTGCCGGCCTGGGGCGAAGAACTTTCCACAAAAATCCTGCCCTTGTGGTAGCCCTCCACGATGCGGCGACTTAAGGTCAGGCCCAGTCCCCAGCCACGCTGCTTGGTGGTGTAACCTGCCTCGAACACTTTCTTGAACATGTTTTTGGGCAAGCCCTTGCCGGTGTCGTGTACGTCGATCACCACATCTTCGTTATTTTCGGTCAGCGAGATATGAATTTCCCCCTCGTTGTCGCCGATGGCGTTGAGCGCGTTCTTGAACAGGTTCTCGAACACCCATTCGATGAGAGGCGCGTTGAACTGAGCCATGATGACCGCATCGGGACCCACATTGATTGTATAGCGGATTCGCCGCGAACTGCGCACCCGGAGGTATTCCACCGAACGGTAAACCACCGGAACCACGTTGTCCCAACTGAGTTCGGGTATCGAACCGATTTTGGAGAAACGGTTGGTAACCACCTCTATCCGCTTCACATCCTTTTCGATTTCCGCCAAATCGGCCTTTTCCATCGGCTCGCCCTCCTCCTTGGTCTTGTAATATTCTATCCACGCCAAGAGCGAAGAAAGCGGCGTGCCCAACTGGTGGGCGGTTTCTTTCGACATGCCCCACCATTCCCGGTTCTGCGCCATTTTCTGCGAGAGATTGAGCAAGGAGAGCACCCCGGCGATAATCGCCAGCAAAGCCAGCAGCAAGGCCACCGTAAAGAAATTCATGTTCCGCAGAAAGGCCGAGGATTCGTAGAACAGGTAGCAGGTCTTGGTTTCCATGCCCGGCAAATGCAGCTCAATCGGTTCGTTGGCATCCTGCATCTTGCGCAAACGCGCCTGGATGGTCCGCTGCGAATAGAATTCGCTTTCTCCCAGATTGTGATACATCAGTACCGTTTTCCGGCTGTCGTCGGTAATCAGCACCGGATTGGCGATGGAGGCGATGCTGTTGAAAGACTCCATGCTGAAAGAACTGTCCAGGTCGGAAAACATCTGCCGCAGGTTCAGGAACACTTCGGAGGGCTTGAAATACAGGCTGTATTTGAGGCCTTGGGCATCCACGGCGATAGGCGGATAAGCCGAATAGGCCTTTTGCACTTCGGGCGTGAAGTAACGGGCTTCTTCCAACCGGATATCGGGGTCGTGCGATTCCACGATCTTTCCCGACTTGCCCACCAGGATAAAAGGCCGGTTGTTGCTCGACATGATGCGCATCAGAAAGTCGAAATCCTTGGGCGTGGGCGATACCGGGCTGAACACCCGTTCATAGACATAGCTCCACACGGTGGCATACTGGCGTTCTTCGGTCTCCATCTGCGCAAAGATGCCGCGCACCCGGTTGGCTACATCCCTCTGCCGCCAATTGGCGATCGCCCAATTCTGCACCCTGACACGCTCCTCTTTCTTGAGCTGTTCCACCAAGCTTCGCGAAAAAAACAATGTTGCTGCCACAATGAGAATCGAAAACTAAATCAATATAAAATTGAGCCGTCCGCTGCGTAATACCCTCGACTTACGTTTTTCCGCCATCTTCCTGCCGGTTGTTTATTTGTATTTGTGTCCGTAAAGATACATTTAATATGCCACGAAACACCAATCTTTCTGGGCATCTTTTTCCAAGCCGCCCAACGTATGCGTGCAAACCGTATTCACCTTGTTTTCGTCAAAAGCGTGGCGCACCTTCAGGTAATTGGGCGTGTAGCCGAACATCTGCCCGTCCTGCCGGTCGGATTCCCACAGCACGGAAGCTTCCTTTCCGATGAACCGCGCGTAGAACGCCTGTTTCTTGCGGTCGGAAAGTTCATGCAGCGCGGCACTGCGCCTGGCCAACTCGCCCGCCCCGTAAACGGCCTGCAGACGGGAAGCCGCCGCTTCGACACGGTGGGAATAGCTGAAAACATGCAAGGCGCTCAAATCCAAGGTTTCCAAAAACGCCAGCGCGTCCTGAAACTGCGCGTCGGTTTCGGTGGGAAAGCCCGCAATCACATCGCAGGCGATAAAGGCATGGGGTATCATCCGGCGAATCTCCGCCACCCTGCCGGCATAGAAAGCGCGGTCGTAGTGACGTTTCATCTTCTTGAGCACCTCGTCGTGGGCCGCCTGCAAGGGCATATGGAAATGCGGCATCAGCTTGCGGGATTCCGCCATGAGGGAAATGATATCGTTTCCCAGCAAATCGGGTTCCACCGAACCGATACGGATACGTTCCACGCCCGGCAGGGTTTCCAGTCTTTGCAGAAGACCGTACAAGGTTTCGCCGTTATACCGCCCGAAATCGCCGATGTTCACGCCCGTCAACACGATTTCCTTGATGCCGGCGGCGGCAATCTCCCCGGCGGTCTGCAGGGTGCGTTCTATCGTGTCGCTGCGGCTGCGCCCCCTCGCGTAAGGAATGGCGCAATAGGAACAGAAGTTGTTGCAGCCATCCTGTATCTTGAAGAAAGAACGGGTGCGCCCCAAGGTGGAATACGAAGGCACGAAAGGCATCTCCTGTAAAGCCTCCTGCCCGGCGGCAACGCCCGAACACATATAGTCGAACAGCAGGTGCTTGTTGCGGTTGCCCAGCACGAAATCCACGCCCGGCAACTTGGCCACCTCCTGCGGACGGAGTTCCGAAAAACAGCCCACCACCGCAATCTTGGCTTCGGGATTGAGCCGGTGGGCGGAGCGGATTATCTGGCGGCATTTCTTCTCGGCCGCCGCCGTTACCGTGCAGGTATTGATTACGTAGAGATCCGCCGCTTCTTCAAAAGAAACGATTTCGTAGCCCGATGCCGAAAAACGGCGCATCAGATCGGAGGTCTCGGAAAAATTAAGGCGGCAGCCCAAGGTATGGAAGGCAACTTTCGGCACGGTACGTTATTTATTCGTAAACTTGCAAAGTTATAGCAAATACGGCTTTTACGCCAACACGCCGCCCCTTGCGCCGGCAAGAAAGACACAAAACACAAGCACAGAATGAGAAACGATCACTTCCGACCGGGAAACGCCTCGCGTCCCGCACCCTTCATACGCCGCCCCAAACGCCCCGAGAATATGATTTACGGACTCCGTCCCGTGCTGGAAGCCATACGGAACGGCAAGGAATTCGAGAAAATCATTATCCAGAAAGGGTTGCAGGGCGAAATCTACCGCGAACTGGACGCCCGTCTGCGCGCCAACGGGCTGCACGCCCAGTACGTGCCGCAACAACGGCTCAACTTTCTCTGCAACGGCAACCACCAGGGCGTGGTGGCCTATCTGTCGCTGATCGAATACAACCGTATCGAAGACCTGCTGCCCTGCATCTTTGAAGAAGGAAAGACTCCGCTGCTGCTGATTTTTGACCGCGTTACCGACGTGCGCAACTTCGGGGCGATGGTGCGCACCGCCGAATGCGCGGGCGTGGATGCCGTGATCCTGCCCGAACAGAACAGCGCCCCCATCAACGAAGACGCCGTAAAAACCTCCGCCGGCGCACTCCTGAGCGTTCCCGTATGCCGGGAGGAAAACCTCAAAAGCACGATACACCTGCTCAAGGCTTCGGGTGTCAAGGTCTATGCGGCTTCCGAAAAAGCCTCCCTGGAATACACCGAAGCCGACTTCACGACCCCCACCGCCTTTATCCTCGGCTCGGAAGAAAACGGCGTAAGCCCCGAATACCTCAAACTCTGCGATGAACAGCTGCGGATTCCACTGATGGGCTCTATTGATTCGCTCAATGTGTCGGTGGCCAATGGCATCTTTCTCTACGAAGCTATTCGCCAGAGGAAAAAAGCGCTTTGAACGGCGATCTGCTTCGTTGGAAGGCTTGTCTTCCTCGGTCACTTACAAAAGTAAGCTCCCTCGTCGCCTTCGCCTTCCGCCTCGCATCTCACCATTCAAAACGCTTTTTTCACCTTTGAATGGGGGTTCGGGATTTCTGCTTCGTTGCGAACAGAAGGTTATCTCGGTCACTTACTTCAGTAAGCTCCCTCGAAACCTTCTGTTCGCGCCTCGCATCTCACCACTCCCAATGCGTTCTTTCTCCCTTCGAATGAGGGGGGGGGATTTTGCTTCGTTGCCGGTCTCGGCTTGTTCGGTCACGTACTAAAGTACGTGACCTCTCCGCCTTCGGGCGGTGCCTCGCATCTCCGCCACAGTCATCCACCCATGCGGCGACGAAACGCACCCGAACTTAACCAACCGCCGGTGGCATCGTCTGCAGAGTGGTAACGAAACCTATAAAAGGATTGATGGTGAGCCTGTTTTCCAAGTGGCAATTTATATTATTATAATTTAAAGGATAGGAAACGGAGGGCATGACTTGGATTTTAAGTTTTGCGCCTTCGAAAAAGACACGAAAATTATAATAATATAAATTTTATATTCATACAAGTGATAGATATTTTTGTTGATAAAAAATTATCTTATCTTTGTATTTGAAACAACAAGGATGTTTTTACAAAATATCCTAACAAACAAATGTAAAGGCTATGAAACGTCTATTTCTCCTAATAGGATTGCTCCTCGGATTTGCCGCCTCGGGTTGGGCCGAAACCAAGACCGATACGATACGGTTCAATGTAAAACCTGATACATTGTCCGATTCCCCCTCTACATTGGAATTTACTGTTCCCTACGCAGGGTCACCTAGCGTGCTAGTTATCGAATGGGTTGCACCCGATGGTACGCTAAGAAACCGTTTTCAGAGATTCAGCAACCAACCACCATATTCCCCTCATACAATACAGATAACAGACAGCGGACAAATTCGCATCTATTATACACATGCCGATGATATATTTAAGAAATATAACTTTAGATTTAATTATAACCAAGGGTTTTACGTAATGACATCCAATGTAGCTATTACCTCTTTAGAGGTAAGGTGTATCTCCGGAAAATTGGATGAATTGGAAGCCTGTAATCTTCAATTAAAGAGTTTAGATTTGCACAATTGCTATTTAAACAAGCTGCTTTGCAGTGGTAATCAACTGACAAGTCTAGACTTGAGCAAAAACACGGCATTGACAAGTTTGAATTGCATCAACAACCAACTGACATCTCTGGATGTAAGCGGTTGCACCGCCTTGACAAGTTTGACTTGCTTCAACAACCAACTGACATCTCTGGACGTAAGCAGTTGCACTGCATTGAGAGGGTTGTATTGTAAAAATAACCAACTAACAAGTTTAGACTTAAGCAAAAACACCGCCTTGACAAGTTTGGAATGCGGCAATAACCAACTGACGGCTCTGGACGTGAGCAGTTGCACCGCCTTGACTGATTTGGATTGCTACAACAACCAGCTGACGGCTTTGGACGTGAGCAACTGCCCCGCCT